>CAJJOX010000214.1 GCA_905193485.1 uncultured Porphyromonadaceae bacterium
GGGTCCGGGGGTGAAGCAAAAATAGCCGCGGGCGAGCGAGTGTTCGATGCGTAGCGTGGCTTCGGGCATCAGCGCGTTGACGGCATGATAGAGCATCATGCAGAGCGAGCGTATGTAGGTGCGGTTGCCCGACGGCGATGACGCCGGCATGAATTCGATGGTCTTGGGGGCGTAGACGCGGAAGTTGAGGTCTTCAGATTTGTTGTTGACGCGGGCGTTGATCGGAATGAACGGAATCTCGTCGCGCACGCGATCATATATATCAAGAAGCGAGTCGCCGCCGTCGATGTCGAGATATCGGCCGGCATTCTGGCAATAGATGCTTATCGGGAGCTGTGTGGCAGTGCGGTTCATGTGTGTTGCGGTTGTGCGTTTTGTTTGCGGGCTTCTTTCATGATCCGGAGTGCTTCGGAATAGGCATGGTGTTGTCCGGCATATTGCTGTCGGCTTATGGCGAAGCCTACAGTGCCGTCGAGCATTCCGCGCCGCCGTATATAGGTGTGAAGAAATGCGCGGATCCCTTTGAGGGTGGGGGAGAGGGGGGTGAGCGATGCGTTTTTTGCCGCGATGACTCCGGCTTTTATGTCGGCCTGATGGAGAATTGTGGCGGCATATTCGCCCGGCTCGTCGCAGCGGTTGTGAAGCAGGTCGCCGGCAAGCGGCTCGGGGCGCACGCTGTCGCGGAATATGACACGTTCGTGCACGTCGCGCAGATTCCAGTTGGCATAGCGCTTGTCGAAGAGCCTGATCTGGACGTCGGGGTACCATCCGCAATGGCGCACGGCGTAGCCACAATAGAAGTTGAGGCGCGACATTGCGTAGACTCTGTGCTCCGGCTCGCCTGCTTTGAGGGTCAGAAGGCTTTGCCGCAACTCGGGCGAAAGCACCTCGTCGGCGTCGATGGCCAGCACATAGCTGTAGGTAGTGAGCGAGGTGGCATACTGGCGTTGGGCGCCGAAGCCCGAGAGAGGCCTGACGGTGATCTTGCATCCGTAGCGGCGGCACGTGTCGAGCGTGCCATCGGTAGAGCCCGAATCCACAACTATTATTTCGTCGGCGATGTCGCGCAACGACTCCAGGCACGCTTCAATGCGTCGCGCCTCGTTGAAAGTCAGTATGGTTGCCGAAATCTTTATCATGGCATGTGTTCTGTCGCTTCGTGCGGCTCCGGCATTCGTGTTTTATGTTTCGGAGGATTGGGACGTAGCGGTCTGTTTCGTCCGTTGCAAATTTAAAATAATCCACTGAATTACACAAACCGATTTTTGGAGTTTCTTCTTCCTGTTTTATACCCCTGTGTGGGTTTTGTCGTGCGTGAGCACTGAATTGCCTGCGATGTTTCCCGTGGAACAATTTGGCGCCGGCCGACCTTCTCCCGGGTGATTCCCGACGGCTCCGACAGATTGCGTTTTCCGCATGATTGCACGGCTTCGCGTCGAATTTTCGATTCTCAGAGGCTTAAAAATGGCTTAACCGTTTGAGAGATATCGTTTAAGCCGTGATTTTTCTTGTCGCGATTTTTCTTCGGAAAAATCAAAAACGACCGTGATGCGCGTTTTTCCGAAAAAAGTATTACTTTTGTGAGTAATATCTTATAATTGTAAGATGGAAAATATGATTCAATGGTTGGCCGACGGCGTGGAGCTTCCCGCTGCCGACTTTTCGCGTGTCGCTGCATGGCTTGGCCGTGTGGTCGAATCTCATGACCGAATTCTCGGACCGCTCACATATATCTTTTGTGATGACGAAAAGATCATAGGGGTTAACCGTGAGTTTCTCAACCATGATTATTACACTGATATCATCACCTTCGATTATACGCACGGCCGCCGCATAAGTGGCGACATGTTCATTTCGCTCGACACCGTGCTCTCCAATTCCGGACAGATAGGGGAGCGCTTCGACCGCGAATTGCTCAGAGTGATAGTGCATGGAGTGCTACACCTCTGCGGCATAAACGACAAGGGACCCGGAGAACGCGAGGTAATGGAACGCCATGAAAATGACGCTCTCGCGCTTTTCGACCGAATGCAGGGCGAAGCCGAAGGGTGAGTTTCCTTTTGTGAATTTCATGAGTAATCATACATATTCTTTTTCGTAATCTGATTATGACGTTTGACTATGATGTGATCGTGATTGGCGCCGGACATGCCGGCTGCGAGGCTGCCTCGGCTGCCGCGCGGCTTGGATCGCGTACGCTGCTGATCACCATTGACATGAACAAAATAGCGCAGATGAGCTGTAATCCTGCTGTTGGTGGTATTGCCAAAGGGCAGATAGTCAGAGAGATAGATGCGCTTGGCGGCCAGATGGGAATCATCACCGACCGCACTGCCATTCAATTCAGGATGCTCAACCGCTCGAAAGGCCCGGCAATGTGGAGTCCGCGGGCACAGAGTGACCGGATGCGTTTTTCCGCTCTCTGGCGCCATACACTCGAAAACACGCCCAACCTCTCGATGTGGCAGGACTCCGTTACCGGCATCGATGTCGAAGATGGGCGGGTGAATGGAGTGCGCACGGCTCTCGGCGTGCATTTCACTGCGCGCGCCGTGGTGCTTACCGCGGGGACATTCCTCAACGGACTCATGCACGTGGGTGAGGTCAAGACTCCGGGAGGACGCGTCAGCGAACCTGCCTCCTATGGTCTCACTGAGCAGCTGAAGTCGCTCGGTTTTGCTACCGACAGGATGAAAACCGGAACGCCGGTGCGTATCGACGGCCGCTCCGTCCGCTGGGAGCATACAGTCGCGCAGGCGGGTGAGGATGACTTCCACGGGTTTTCATATTTGCCCGATGTGCACCGCGAGCTTCGGCAGCGCGATTGCTATATACTCTATACAAACGAGGCCACTCACGAAATCCTTCGTGCCGGACTGCCGCGTTCGCCGCTCTACAATGGACAGATACAAAGTATCGGTCCGCGATATTGTCCAAGCATCGAAACCAAGATCGTCACTTTTGCCGACAAGACGAGCCATCAGCTTTTTCTTGAGCCGGAGGGCGAAGATACGCAGGAGTTTTATCTCAACGGATTCTCCTCGTCGCTTCCTCTCGACGTGCAGGTGAACGCTCTCGAAACAATTCCCGCCTTGAGCCACGTCGCCATCTATCGCCCGGGCTATGCCATCGAATATGACTTTTTCGATCCCACCCAACTCTGCCATTCTCTCGAAACGAAGCTCGTGAAGAGCCTTTTCTTCGCCGGACAGGTCAACGGCACCACCGGCTACGAAGAGGCGGCGGGGCAGGGGCTTCTTGCCGGCATCAATGCCCATCGCAGCTGTCGCGGGGAAGAGCCTGTCACTCTCGGACGCGATCAGGCCTATATCGGTGTGCTTATCGACGATCTTGTCACAAAAGGAGTCGACGAGCCATATCGCATGTTTACCTCCCGCGCCGAGTACCGCATACTTCTCCGACAGGACGACGCCGACATGCGCCTTACGCCTCTCGGCCATCGCATCGGCCTTGCCACTGACCGACGTTACCGGCTGATGGAGTCGAAGCGTTGTCAGCGCGACGGGCTCATCGCCTTTGCCAAGAATCTGCCGGTGCGACCCGAAAGGGTGAACGCATGGTTTGAATCCATGGGCATATCGCCGCTCAGACAGACCGTGAAGCTCCACGACCTCATTCTTCGTCCCCAGCTTACTATCGACATGCTTGCCGGCAAGCTTGAGGAGGTCGGTGATTATATACGTGAAAACATAGAGAGCCGTCGCCGGGATGAGATAGTCGAGGCTGCGGAAATCATGCTCAAGTATGAAGGGTATATACAGCGTGAAAAACTCATTGCCGATAAAATTGCCCGTCTTGAGGACGTGCGTATCGGCGGACGCAACGATTTTTCTAATGTCTAATCGGT
>CAJJOX010000215.1 GCA_905193485.1 uncultured Porphyromonadaceae bacterium
CCGCCGAGCGAGGGGCCGGCAATTACAGCGCTGCCGCAGGCTAAGAGCACGAGAAACATCGTGCCGAACATTTCGGCTAAATACTTCTTCATAATTCTTGAATTTTAGGTTATTAAACGGTTTTATTTATCGATTCACAAATGTAACGTTTTTGCCGGTCATACTGTGGGAAATACAGTTAAAATTTATTTACACGATAAATTGACCAATAATAGTGAACTATTGGTCAATTCGATGCATGATTAAATGACGTCGTCAGATTGAAATGGAATTCAAATCTTCCGGATTGAATTTTCCGTTCATCACTATGAGCACTGTGTCGCCATCTTCGTCGACTATATACATTATCAGCTTCGAATATACATCCGAGCCTTCGACCGGCAGACCGTAAATAGTGACATTGTCGCCGTCGTCGTTGACATTCAGGACGACCTCAAGCTGCTTATTGGCATTGATGTATTCCTTGACAGTGTCGCGTATCAGTGTCGCTTGCGGATTTTCATCGGCGGTGATCACTTCTATGGAATCAAGTTTCTTGACAAGCGAATCGGGGATGTTGCCCGGCAGACCGCCGCTTTTGCCTATATTGCCGATCATGAATTTGTTGACATAGATGTTGGTGATTCCATCCTGATTGGCGAGTGAGGGAAATGTTACTTTTTGTGCGCATGCGGTGATCATGATGAGCAGCAGCGCTAATGACATGGTGGCTCGTAGAGTTTTCATTTTAATATTGTATTAAGTTTGTCGTTGATGTTTTCCAGTTCGGTTCCTACGCGTTCACCTGCATTTCTGGCAATACGGAGATTGGAGTTCAGTGTGTTGAATGCAAGAAGCGTGTAGGCTTCGGCTTCTTTCGGGTCGGTGACCACTTTCACACCGGACGCCGGTCTGGGTTTCGTCTTTCGTGGTGCATGGTTTCGGACGGTCTGTTTCTCGGCAGGTGCGCTTTCAGATATGTCGGGTTTTGATTCGCGATCAGACGTTTTGGAATCCAGTGCCGAAATGATTACGTCTGATGAAGTTGCGTTTTCAGTCATTTCAGTCATTTCAGTCATTTCAGGAACGAGCCTTATATCGGCAGGCTGGAAATAACGGAAAGCTACGGTTGCCGCTATGATCACTGCCGCTGCGGCGGCAGTGTGTCGGATCACATGCAGAATCCGTGCTTTTCGAGAAGGTTTGACAGCAGTGGTGCCGGTGATTTCGTCTATTGTCGCATTGATCGCGGTGTCCAGATCGCTCGGAACCGGTGTCGTGTCGAGTGTCGGATCGCAGAGGGCATCGAACATCATGCGGTCGGCTGCCAGATCGTCGGGCAGAGTTTCTGACTCATCGAAAATGTGACGTATGCGGTCGATATCCTCCTGAGAGGCGGTTCCTGCATAGTATGAGTCGAGCAGTTGACGTAATTGTTGTATGGTGTTCATAGCTATAGGGAGTTACGGAGTGAAAAGTTCTTTGATCTTTTTTCGGGCGCGTGACAGTGCGGCACGGATATTCTGTTCGCTCAGGCCGGTGATCACGGCTATTTCCGAGTTGGAACATTGTCCGAAAGCACTCAGGGTGATAACCCGTCGTTGAGTCGGCGGCAATTGTGTTATGGCAAGCTTTACTTTTCTGAGCCGGTCGCGTTGTTCTGTCTGTGATGCAATGTCGCTTTCGTCGGGAGAGTAGCGCGCTTCGTTGATGTCACAACTGATTTTTCTTCGGCGTAACAGTGTTATGCACTGATTTTTCAGAGTCGTGATGCAATAGGCCTGCGGAGATGCGGACCGTGCCAGCTGATCGTTGTGTCGCCACAGTCCGATAAGTGTTTCCTGTAATGCATCCATGGCATCATCGTGGTTGCCGGTGATGTGGAATGCTATTCTGTAGAGCGAAGCATGGAGAGGGGCTATCGTATGTTTGAATTGATCGGATGTCATGGGTCAGTCGTGTCGCAGGCAGTGTCTGGTGTTGCCGCGTTTATAATAGTGACGAGATAAAGCGACGGTTTGTGACATTCCGAGTCGGATTTCTGCTATTCTTGTTCCGTTTCAGGGTGCCATCGCTGCCGCTGCAGGGCGGCGGCACGGGCTTCTGCCGGATTTTCGCATGGCTGCCAGAATGTGGGATGCCCCAATGAGTCAGGCATATATTGCTGGTTGACGAAATTGCCCGGATAGAGATGCGGATAGAGATAATTGTGTCCATAACCCATGTCGGCCATGAGCTTTGTCGGGGCATTGCGTAAATGCAGCGGAACAGGCTGGTTGCCGGTAGAACGCACGAGTTCGAGAGCGGCGTCGATGGCCTTATATGCCGAATTGCTTTTTGCCGAATTGGCAAGATAGACAGTGCATTGGGCGAGCGGAATCCTTGCTTCCGGCCATCCGATTTTGTGTATGACGTCGAATGTGGTGTTGGCGAGCAGCAGAGCGTTTGGATTGGCGAGCCCGATATCTTCGGCTGCGAAAATGATCATGCGGCGTCCGATGAATTCAGGTTCTTCGCCTCCTTCTATCATACGGGCGAGCCAGTAAATGGCGGCGTCGGGATCGCTGCCGCGGAGCGATTTGATGAAAGCCGATATGATGTCGTAGTGCAGCTCGCCGTTTTTATCGTAGGCTGCCGGATTTTTCTGAAGGCTTTTTGTTACTATCTCGTCGCTGACGGTTACGGGCTTTCCTTCGGGTGTGGCTTGCTCGAGCAGATCGATGATGTTGAGCAGCTTGCGGGCATCGCCACCTGCGAACCGGAACAGCGCCGAGGTGCTTTCGATGTTGACTCCATGGGCGGCCAATATCTTGTCGTCGATGATGGCTCGCCTGAACAGAGTGTTGAGCTCGATGTCGGACAATGGGTTGAGTGTGTAGACCTGACATCGCGACAGGAGCGGCCGGATCACTTCGAATGACGGATTTTCCGTGGTTGCTCCGATTAGCGTCACCGTGCCGTTTTCAACGGCTGCAAGCAGGCTGTCTTGCTGCGATTTGCTGAAACGATGGATTTCATCAATGAAAAGGATTGGGCGGTGGCTGACAAACATGTTTGAGGCGTCAGACTTGCAACGGTCGATAACCTCGCGTACATCCTTGACACCCGAGCTGACGGCACTGAGGGTGTAGAACGGCGCTTTGGTCGTGTTGGCGATGATTTTGGCAAGAGTGGTCTTGCCCACCCCCGGAGGCCCCCACAGGATGAATGAAGCGATGTTGCCTGATTCGATCATGCGTCGCAATATCGCTCCGTTGCCGGCTATATGTGTCTGCCCGACATAGTCGTCAATCGTGCGCGGGCGTAATCGTTCAGCTAATGGAAGGTTCATAGTGATGACAAAGGTAGCTAAAAAATGAGAAGAAAATTTGCGGCGTCATGTTAATAGAAATAAAAAAGACAATGAGGGTGCTTGTTTGTTAACATTTTTAGTTAACTTTACCTCCGAATAGCGTCAACCTTCCGTCGATGCCACATTTCAGTCCATGTTTTGCGGTTATACTATCGAACATTAACGCACTGCAAACGTTAGAATTAAAAGAACTAATTAAAACGATGTAGTTATGGAAACAGAAAAAGGAACAAGCAAAATGCCGCGTGTCATGCGCAACATTTTCGGCATCATTATGATAATTGTTTTTGTGGCGGTCGGCATCATGTGCCTTGCCGGAGTCTTTCCGACGCTTTCCGGCAACTTTGAATGGCTGCGCTGGACGGGCGGCGTGGTGTTTATCCTCTACGGTATATGGCGCGGTTACCGTCAGTTTAAAGGAATCGACGAAGATGTCACTACACGTTATTGATATTGAATGCGACAACAAAACAGTGATTCGTTTATGGTAAGGAATCTGCTAAAAAATATCTTTATGGCTTGCGCGGCGCTCTCCAC
>CAJJOX010000216.1 GCA_905193485.1 uncultured Porphyromonadaceae bacterium
GAGAGGTCAGAAACTCCGCCGGCATCGCCCGCCCCATCGTCACAACGCGGTCTGCCCTCCGACAATGCTCCGAGAGGTCGCGGCCGGGCGCGTGGCAACACGCCTCCCGCAGATAACGGCCGACGTATCGATGGCGGGGCAATAATGCAGGCAGAGCCATTGAACCAGTGACGTGACAGGCGATATCGCCAATCGACCGGTTGACTACAGCCGATTCCTGTTCACAGGATCGCACGAAAGCATTACGTCGGTAAAAAGTTATCGACAGCTTGTCGACATGGATGGCATGGGGTGTAGAAAACGCTTTTTGGCGGCATGGACGCAGTGTTGTAACTTTGCGCTGCAAAAAAGAAAGAAAATGAGCGATATCATCCGTCTACTTCCCGATTCCGTGGCCAACCAGATAGCTGCCGGAGAGGTGATACAGCGTCCGGCATCAGTGGTGAAAGAGCTGGTGGAGAATGCTGTGGATGCCGGTGCGACAAGCGTGGAAGTGATAATCCGCGACGCCGGGCGAACACTTGTGCAGGTCGTTGACAACGGTAAAGGGATGTCTGAAACCGATGCCCGCATGGCTTTCGAGCGTCATGCTACGTCGAAGATAGTGAAAGCCGATGATCTTTTTGCGCTCCACACCATGGGATTCCGTGGCGAAGCACTGGCATCGATATGTGCCGTGGCGCAAGTGGAACTTCGCACACGCACTGCCGATTCGGAGCTGGGCACACGGTTGGAAATCAACGGATCGCGAGTGGAAACACAAGAACCCACAGCTTGCCCGACCGGCTGCAACATGATGGTGAAAAACCTCTTTTTCAACGTACCGGCCCGACGTAAATTCCTCAAAAAAGATGCTGTGGAATTTACGAACATCTCACGGGAATTCGAGCGAATGGCACTTGTGAATCCCGATGTCGATTTCAAGCTGATCCATAACGATACAATGGTGCATCAGCTCATGCGCGGATCGCTGAAACAGCGTATATCGGATCTTTATGGCAAGACCGTCGAGCGACAGCTGATACCGGTCGGCACTACCACGTCGATCGTTAAGATAGAAGGCTTCACGGGTATGCCCGAGCACGCCCGGCGCCGCAACGCGCTTCAGTTTCTGATGGTCAACGGGCGCCACATGCGACATCCCTATTTCCACAAAGCCATGATGCTCTGCTATGAGCCGCTGATAGCGGCTGACCAACAGCCCAACTATTTTTTGAACTTCACTGTCGATCCTTCGACAATCGACGTGAACATTCACCCGACGAAAAACGAGATAAAATTTGAAAACGAGGCTGCTATCTGGCAGATCCTTACAGCTGCCGTCAAAGAGGCACTCGGACGTTTCAACGCCATGCCCGGGATTGATTTCGATTCGGCCGACGGTTTTGAGATACCTGTTTACAACCCAAATTCAGAGGGCGAGCACGGTGTGGAGATAGACACCTCCTATAATCCCTTTGCCGGGCAACCGACACGAATTCCGCAGCCTTTGTCGGGCACAGGATCCGGCTCGGCAACACCTTCATACCGGCGGTCGGGAATAACGTCAGACTGGGATAAACTTTATGAGGGCTTCATGTCGACGGATGATAGTGTCGAGCCACATTCTGAAAGCGCTACGTCCGATGACGGGCTGACGGATACCGTCGAGAGCCGCGCCACGGCTGCGGGAGTGCCAACCGATATCTTCGAGGGTGCCGATGACATCAATGCAGGCCACGACTCCACGTCGACAATCCAGGTGCGCAACCGGTTCATCATGTCGGCGTCGATGTCGGGAGTGATGGTGATCGACCAGCACCGCGCCCATGTGAAAGTGCTTTACGAGCGCTATCTGGCTTCACTGCGAGCCGGAAATGTCGGAGTGCAACAGGTGCTTTTCCCGGAAGTGATACGCCTCTCGGCATCGCAAAACGCGGTGCTCCTGACTATTGCCGACCATGTGCGAGATCTCGGATTCGAGTTGTCGTTTATGGGCGATAATGCCTGGAGCGTGGCTGCGGTGCCCTCGATGCTTGGCGATGCCAGCGCCACGGAAACAATCATGCGCATAGTTGAAGATGCCGCCGATGAAGTGGACCGCGCCGCCGATACGGTGATGGAGCGAATCGCCCTGTCGATGGCCCGCAGTGCGGCAATTACAGCCGGGCGCAGACTTACCGACACAGAGCGCGAGCATCTTATCGGTGAATTGCTGAGGCTTCCGTCGCCAAACTACACTCCTGACGGCTTGCCGGTTATAAGGATGATTTCAGAACAGGAACTTGAGAAATTGTTTTAACAATAGATTTGGCCTTTGATTAAAAACTGATTATATTTGTAACCGAATATGACATTGACAGACCACATACAGTATCTTATCACCCGTCACGATTGCGTTGTTGTCGCCGGCCTGGGCGCTTTTGTCGCACAGACGATGCCTGCGCGAGTGTCGGATGACGGCCTTACACTTCTGCCGCCCGGACGCATGCTTGTGTTCAATAATGTGATCAGTCACGACGACGGATTGCTCGCAGGGTCGATAGCCCGTCGTGAGGGCATAAGCTATGATCAGGCCCGGGAGGAGATCGCGCAGAGTGTGGAGCTTTTGAAACGGCGTATCCTTTCGGACGGATTTGTCGATCTGCCCCGTGTCGGCCGTCTGGAACCGACAGACGGCGCAGCGCTTGCATTCACGCCTGTAGTTTGCGACGGGGTAGTCGATATGATGTATCGTGCGCTTCCTTCGGTTGATGTCAGCTATGCCGCTGCCGAAATGCCGGTTGCCGAGCCGCAGATCCTCGAAGTCGATGTCACTGCCGGCCGTCGCGGATTTGCAAGCCGTCTGAGATCAGCCGGCCGTTATGCCGCTATAGTGGCGCTGCTCCTTGCCGCGGGCGCTACGCTGACTACGCCTGTGCTCGTCGATGACAGCAATGTGGATCGGGCTTCGCTATCGTTGCCGCGCATAACGTCGGCACGCAAAGTGGCGCTTCCGGCAGTCGAAGAGCAAAAAACACCGCAGTCCGTGGCCGTGCAGGAAAAAATGGATGAAACCGTGGTCGCACAGCCTCAGTCGGTTGTTGAGGTTGCATCTTTGGCAAGCGGCAATCCGGAAAAAGACTACAAATGTTTTGTTATCGTTGCCTCATGTGCCACTGCATCGGAAGCCCAGCGCTTTATCTCGCAGCGTAAGGCCGAAGGACAGTTGCGCGTGCTCCCGAGTGACGGACGCTATCGTGTCTATGCCGCCGTTTCGGACGATTATGACGCGGCGTTTGCATTCAAGTCTACTGACAAAGACTTCATCGCGCGCTATCCGAGTGCATGGGTGTACCAGTCGTCGAAGTAGAGGTGAAGATGTTTTCCCCGCCATTTTTAATATTTTGATGTATGACAAAGAAGATTATCTTAGGATCGGTGCTGATGTTCAGCGCGCTTGCGGCGCAGGCTATACCGCTGTTTTCTTTTTTCGGAGACGTGGCCGGTGATTACAGCAATGTTCAACCAGAGATATTTGCCGCACACGAGATCAAATGCATGTATTATCAGAAGCCGTCGTTTTTCTCCACACTTTCCGATGCCGATTCGTTTCTCAATGATGTGATGCCCTATACGTCAGAAACTATTGTACGCGAAGAGAAGAAATTGACCGATAAGGTGAAAATGGTGACCTACTCCTCGCCTATGACAACAGGGCAGACATCGGTGATATATCTGATCGAGGATCCTGAAAAAGGTTTCTTTGCCGGCTATGATGAGGTGAGCGACTGATACGTCCCGTCATAAACGAATTGAAACTGTGTCGTAATGAACAATTACGGCGCAGTTTCTTTTTGGCCGTGTCGTGATTTGCGAAAAATGTCAATGGGCTCTTGCTGCCGG
>CAJJOX010000217.1 GCA_905193485.1 uncultured Porphyromonadaceae bacterium
CAAGCGGCGTCAGCCCGACAATAGGCCTAATCACCGCAATCATCGGCGGCTTCATCGTGTCGGCTCTCGGCGGATGCTCGGTTCAGATCGGTGGCCCGACAGGAGCTTTCATTGTCATCATTTCAGGTATAATTGCCGAGCACGGGCTCGAAGGCCTTTACATAGCGACCGTTATGGCCGGTCTCATCCTCGTGCTCATGGGACTGTTCCACCTCGGCACTGTAATAAAATTTATTCCCTATCCGATCGTCGTCGGTTTCACCGCCGGCATCGCACTTACGATTTTCTCCACGCAGATCAACGATTTCTTCGGCCTCGGACTCACCGATCTCCCTGCATCGTTCATTCCCAAATGGGGCGTGTATTTCTCCAGCTTCGGTAATATCGACTGGATGACCACAGCCGTCGGACTGGCATCGCTGGCCATAATCATTATCGCTCCCAAAGTGTCGAAAAGGCTGCCCGGAGCGCTGATTGCCATCATCATCGTCACATTCGCCGTATGGCTGATCAAAATCTACTGCCCCGACATTCAAGTGACCACCATAGGCGACCGATTCGGATCGCTCAGCACCGACATCCCCCAGCCTCACGGCTTCACACTCGACATGGATACCATCAACGCCCTCCTGCCATCGGCTTTCACCATAGCCGTGCTCGGAGCCATCGAGTCGTTGCTCTCCGCCACCGTGGCCGACGGTGTCACCGGCTCCAGAACCAACTCCAACACCGAACTCATCGGACAGGGCGCGGCCAATATCATCGTGCCCTTTTTCAACGGCATTCCCGTCACCGGAGCGATCGCCCGCACAATGACCAACATCACAAACGGCGGACGCACACCGGTGGCCGGTGTCATCCACGCCGTCGTGCTCCTGCTCATATTCCTCTTCATGATGCCCCTGATCAACCTCGTGCCAATGGCATGTCTGGCTGCCGTGCTGATCATGGTGAGCTACAACATGAGCGGCTGGCGCACTGTCCGTGCCATTTTCCGCAATCCAAAAAGCGACATCACAGTCCTCTCGGTGACTTTCCTGCTCACCGTAATTTTCGACCTCACCATTGCCATAGAGATCGGTCTGCTCCTCGCGATCATCCTCTTCCTGCGACGTGTGATGGAAAACACCCAGATCCGTGTCTACAGCGAACAGCTCGATGTGGCCGAGGGAACCGATTCCAACACTCATGAGGTGCTCGACGTGGCACGCGGCGTGGAAGTCTATGAGATCGACGGCCCGTTCTTCTTCGGCATTGCGACGAAGTTCGACGAACTCATGCGCACTACCATAGGCCGAAAACCGCTGGTGCGTATCATACGCATGCGCAAGGTTCCGTTCATCGACGCCACCGGTCTTCACAACCTCGAAACGCTTATCCGCTCGTCGCAGGCCGAGGGCATACATATCGTCCTCTCGGGTGTCAATGAAAATGTACATCACACTCTCGACAACGCTTCCATCAACGACCTTGTCGGCAGCGAAAACATTTGCAGCCACATATCCAAAGCTGTCAGGATGGCCAATAAAATAGTGCAGGAATTTGGCCAAAAATAATTTTTGAAGTATCTTTGGCTATCATGCCAATTTTATTTCTATGATCCGACACACATGGCTTATTCCAATCATTTTTTCGGCAGTAGCGTCCCTTGTCCTGACTTCGTGTGACGAAACCGGCGACGGACGCGTCGGCATCCTGCCTGTGCGTCTTGACGGTTCCGATCGATGGAGTCTTATTGACACCCATGGCGACATTGTGGTTGAAAACCGTTGGGATTCAAGACCCGCCATGACTGTCAACGGATTCTTCAGTGCCGCCGATTCCTCCGGCATAACCGTCTATACCGTCACTCACGACGATATAACACCACTGGCAACATCACTCGTCGCCGCCGGCACGATGACCGAAGGACGAATGCCCGTTTGTCGGCCGGGACAACGGATCGAGCTTATTGATGCCAACGGGCAAAGCATGGCTACACTCATGCCGGTCGACAGCGCCGAGATCGACGCCGTCAGACCGTTTTTCACTTCCGGACGAATGATTTTCCGCACGCGGAGCGGCGGATCCGATGCCGTCTACCGTTACGGAGCCATCGACATCGATGGTCGCGTTGCTGTTCAGCCACGCTTCAGCAGCCTTTTCCCCTACCACAACGGAATCGCTCTCGCGGCTGAATCCGACTCCGCATTCCGACACATGCTCGTCGACACCGACGGTCACGTCATCTTCACATTCCCGGAAGGTATGCTGCCGCTCGCCGACGGCGTCTACCGCGAGATCATGCCCGTGAGCGTCGACGGCCAACCGGCCTTCATCAACACCTGCGGTGTCATGCGCAGGCTGCCCGAGTCGGTCAAAGAGATTGTCGACTTCACCGACCATATCTTCGTCTACGCCGACCCCGACGGCCGCATGGGGCTAATGACCACGGAAGGACGGCACATCCTTCGGCCTCGCTACCGTGAAATCGCCATCCTCGACAACGACCATTTCCTCACCACCGGCAACGATGGCGAATGCGCGCTGATCAACCGCTCAGCGCATACGCTCCTATCTTTCCCCGACGTCGACCGGCTCTTTTCGCTCCGACATATGTTTCCGTTCTCATCACGTTTCAAAATCATCGGCCACACACCCGACAACACATATATTATATACGACGACAATGGCTCTGCCGTCGGAACATACGATATCACCGATTTTTCCACCGCCATAATCATCGACCCCATAGCCACCGACTGCGGCGATATGATCCGGTCTGACTATTTCGACATCAACAGAGCTGCCGAAGCATTCACATCGCCCCTCCGCTACGACGGCTACGGCCGTGCGGCAATCGGACAACCGATATCAGGACTCCTAACCGGCACACCTGAAGAAAACGCCTCCACCCGCACTGCCGTCTTCCGGTCATCCTCGACAAATTTCTACACGCTGCGCGCCACCGCCGCAAGCGCCGTAACGGCAGCATCCCTTGAAGCCGTCTACAACGAATCGCGAAGCTGGTTTTTCAACATCCCGTTGCGCAAATTTGAAGGCTTTGAATATCGTTTCAATCCCGAGGCCGTCATCAATCGCATCAATGTCACACTCACCACCGAAAACCGCACCTTCACCCTCACCCGCAATGCGATCGAAAAGCTGATCGCGGCCGCCGGCTTCAGCGTTGCCGAACAGACCGAAGCCTACACCATGCTCCGCTCACCGCACTCCATCACATTTCTTTTCCCGGCACCCGGCGCCCTCGGCTCTGAAATGACACTGCTCCCTCTCGACGCATCTGCAGAAAACCTCAACGCCATACGCCGTGAAGCCGAAATAAACTTCACCACACAATGAGCCCCCTCCACCCGGCCGGCTATCACCTCATTTTCCCTCACCATGGCATTGAATCGCAACCGTAAAACGAAGTCGAAATAACGAAATATTTCCAATATTAGACAAAACGACCAACAAATAGCCAATATGTTTTACAACATATACAGTCGAATACAAAATTTCACATTTTTTACCACAAAAAATAATTCTCGCGAAAAAAATACTAATTTTTCTTTGGCGGATAAAAAAAAGGCGTTACCTTTGTAGCGTTTTTGAAGCTAAAAGAAATTTATCTTATTATTTAATCTAAAATCAAAACGAAAATGAAAAAGTTATTTTTATCTCTTGCTGTTGTTATGAGCGTATCTCTCTTCGCTTGCAGTGGTGCTGACAAAACTCAGGATAGCATCGATTCTGCAAAAGCTGCTGAATCTGCTGCTGCCGCCGCTCAGACTGTAGTTGAAGAAGTTGAAGTTGCTGAAGTAGCTGTTTCTGACAGCCCCGTTGTTGCTTACAGCCCCGCT
>CAJJOX010000218.1 GCA_905193485.1 uncultured Porphyromonadaceae bacterium
CCACCCCCGCCCCGAGGGGACCGCCGGCGTGCTCGCCGACGAGGCTGCGGCGCTGATGCGCGATTTTTTCGGACGCAAGCGATAGACCGTTTGAAATTAAATTGCTAACTTTGGGCTTCGGTTGCCTGTCAGCCGGCATCAGTCACGCCTTCGATGAAACAATGAATCTCAGACTCGTGAACAAAACGCTGCGGACACTGCGGATAACGGTGTCGCTTGTCGTGTTCGTGATTCTCGGTGTCGGGCTTACGGTGCCCATGTGGATGCTTCCGGGCATCGGGCCGTGGCTCGACAGCATACAGGTCGGCACGGCCATCGGGGTCATGTCGCTCACCATTTTCGCGGCGTGGCTGCTGGTGACGCTTGTGTTCGGGCGCATATATTGCTCCACCGTGTGTCCGATGGGCACGCTTCAGGATATTTTCTCGCGTGTCTGGCGTCTGGGCCGTTACCGTTTCAAACGCCCCTACCGCTATTCGCCGCCGGTCAATCAGGTGAGATATTCGATGCTCGGGCTGACAGTGGTGTGCCTTGTGGCCGGAATCACGCTGTTGCCTTCGGTGATCGATCCGTCGGCAGCGTTCCATCGCATCTGTTCGGGCTTTTTCAATTCCGTCGCCAAATATCTGGCCGAATGGCTTGGCGCGCACGGCATCACCGAACGCCTGTCGTATCCGGTGACGGTGTCGGTAGCCTCCTCGATCGTGGCCACATTTCTCTTTGTCGTCACGGCCGTGGTGTCGCTGCTCACCGGACGCACGCTATGCAACACCATCTGCCCTGTCGGCACGGTGCTCGGCATGGTGAGCCGCTATTCGATATTCCAGATGAACATCGACACCGATCTGTGCACTCAGTGCCGGCGGTGCGAATATGTGTGCAAGGCGCATTGCATCGATCTCTCCGACCATGTCGTGGACAGTTCGCGGTGTGTCGGTTGCTTCGATTGTGTCAACGCGTGCCGCGACGGCGCCATCCGTTACACCACCGACCGCAAGCGTCTGTCGCAGCCGCTGATGCAGCGCATCCGCGGCATAGGCCGTGAGGAAGGCGAAACGTCGGGCGCCGCTACCATGGAAGCCCCCGACAATTGCATGCCTATAAAACAGAAATCTACACGAAAATGAAACAATATCTACAGCTGCTCGATCATATAATGACCGACGGCACTGACAAAAACGACCGCACCGGCACCGGCACACGCAGCGTGTTCGGCTATCAGATGCGGTTTGATCTGGCCGACGGATTCCCGTTGCTCACCACCAAAAAACTGCATCTCAAGTCGATAATCTACGAATTGCTGTGGTTTCTGAAGGGAGATACCAATGTGAAGTATCTTCAGGACAACGGGGTGCGCATCTGGAACGAGTGGGCTGATGAAAACGGCGATCTCGGCCATGTCTATGGCTATCAGTGGCGTTCGTGGCCCGACTATGACGGCGGATTCATCGACCAGATCAGCAACGTGGTCGACACGATCAGGCATAATCCCGATTCACGGCGCATCATCGTCAGCGCGTGGAACGTGGCCGATATCGACCGCATGAAACTGCCGCCATGCCACTGTCTGTTTCAGTTCTATGTGGCCGACGGGCGGTTGAGCCTGCAGCTGTATCAGCGGTCGGCCGACTGCTTTCTCGGAGTGCCGTTCAACATCGCGAGCTATGCGCTGCTGCTGCAGATGATGGCGCAGGTGACGGGTCTTAAGCCCGGCGAATTTGTGCACACGCTGGGCGACGCGCATATATACAGGAATCATTTCGAGCAGGTGGCTCTTCAGCTCGGCCGTGAGCCGCGCAAGTTGCCGCGCATGACGATCAATCCCGATGTGAAGGATATTTTCTCGTTCAGCTACGACGATTTCAAGCTCGAGGACTATGCCCCGCATCCCCATATAGCCGGAAAGGTGTCGGTGTGATGAAAAAGGAGGGTATGCTGATAAGTATGATAGCCATAGTGGCGCATGACGGCGCCATAGGCGTGGGCGGCGACCAGCCGTTTCACATCCGGGAGGATTTCCGCAGGTTCAAGGAGCTCACGATCGGCAAGCCGATCGTGATGGGTCGTCGCACATTCGAGGCTTTGCCCAAGGGCGCTTTGCCCGGTCGCATGAACATCGTTGTGACGCGTTCGGCCGGTTGGAGTGCCGAAGGGGTGACGCCGGTTTCGTCGGTTGACGCGGCTGTCGATGCCGCCCGTGCCTCCGGAGCCGCGGAGGTGATGATTATAGGCGGCGGCGAAATATACCGTCAGTCGATGCCTGTGGCCGATCGTCTGTATATCACTGAAGTGGATGCCGATGTGCCGGATGCCGACACGTTTTTTCCGCCTTTCGACCCCACGGAGTGGACTCTTACGTCGAGTGACCCGTATGAGGTCGATCCACGTTCTGGCGCTCCTTACCGTTTTCTTGTGTTTGACCGTAAGACCCGTTGAGTCTGCCGCGGTGCGGCAGTGGCTCCGGCGTCGGAGCGGCGGGCGTCGGTCAGTGAATGATGGATGACAGCGGGACGCGTGTGAACCATATGCGATAGCCTTGATGATGGCGCGCATTGACGTCGTGGACTCCTTCTTCGGTCAGGATGCCGATGGAGCCGTCGGCGAGTTGCGTCATAGCCGAGTAGGCGCCGGGTCCGGTGGTGACGAGATGGCTGTAGGGCCATGTGCGTCCGCCGTCGGAGCTTGCATAGATGGTGATGTTGTCGCGCCATGGGCCTGCGGGAAGCGACTGGAGAAGATAGTCGCGGCCGTTGTATCTGATTGAGAGGAAATCGCCGTTGCAGGCCACGTCGTGGAGATCGGCGTAGTCGTCGGGCAGTTCGGTCCATGTGGTGCCGTTGTCATCGGATATCGAGAATTTGCGGTTGCCGCTGAAACGGTTGCGGATGCTCATCATCACGCGTCCGTCGGGCAGTTGCGCTATCTTTGATTCGTCGCCGTTGAGCGTGGCGGGAGTTCTGGATGCTTTCCATGTGTGTCCGCTGTCGTCGCTGTATATTGCGTAGCACGGGAATCCCTCCACTCCTTTCTGACGTGTGACGAGCACAAACATGATGCGGCCGTTTTTGAGCTGCACGGCGCGTCCGGATGATGCGAATGCCGCTTCGCATTTTATGGGCTGGACGCCGTCGGGGTCGGCGGTGAGTATCTGCGGATTGATGTCGACCGGATCTTCCCATGTGAGGCCTCCGTCGCGGGAGCGCGACACGCTGATGCGTCCCGGGTGGTCGTTCCAGAGCCCGCAGCCGTTGAGCGAGATGACCAGAAGATCGCCGGTGCGCCGGTCGCGGACGAGCGCCGGGTCGCCGTAGCCTCCGACAGAGTCGTGGGCGGCCACGGTGATGTAATCGCCCCATGTGCGTCCGCCGTCGGTCGAGCGGCGGCCTACGACATCTATGTCGCCGGGCAGGTCGTTGAGCGAATTGATGCGTTTGTCGGCTACCGACACGAGTGTGCCGTCGGGGAGTGTTATGATGGCGGGAATGCGGTAGAATTGCGAGCCATAGTCGCCTTTGTTGTAGACGAGCGAGCGGTAGGAGTCGTTTGCTGCGGCGGGATAGCCGGCGTTCTGACCCGTTGCGGTTGTGGCGGCTGCCAAGACAGCGAGAGCGATGGCAAAAAGACGCGGTTGTTTCATGGCGTATGTGCAGTTTTGATTTATTGAAGAATTGATTTCGGTGCGGATTGATTTACATGCAAATGTAACGAAAAAAATCAGCTCCGCAAATAGGCGCCGCAATAACGGCCAGGGCAGACGCATCTTAAATAAACATAACGGGTGTTGACCAATATAAAGTGGTTGACAGCCGTTAATCTTATATGACAAA
>CAJJOX010000219.1 GCA_905193485.1 uncultured Porphyromonadaceae bacterium
CGGTTTGGATTATGGTTTCTGGGACGACCGGATACGGGGTACTTTGGGATATTATCAGAAAAAAGTAGATAACTTATTGTATAGCGATCCTGTGCCGACTTCCTCTTCTTTCTCTAGTGTTTATCAAAATATCGGTTCATTGAAAAACCGGGGAATCGAGTTCGATGTCCGGGTAGATATTATCAAAAATGTACAAAAAGACCTGACCTGGAATGTCGATTTTAACATTGCCCGTAATCGGACAACCCTGGAAAAGTTAAACAGTTCAGACGGTTATTTCGGTGGCGGAGCTTATGATTATTTTAAAATAGAAGAAGGAGGTGAAACCGGGAGATTCTACGGCTATAAAGATGCCGGTCGTTTATTTATGACTAATGAAGAACTGGTCGGTCAGGCTCTCGAACCTATACGTAACGAAGTAAAGATAGCAACAAAGTTCGGTATCAGTATGAATATGGATGATTTTAAGCAGGTGCTTGACAGTCGTCCTGAAACTATCCGTAAATCAGTAGAAGGTTCGTTGAAACGTCTCCGCACTGACCATATAGACCTCTATTATCAACATAGAGTTGACCCGAATATTCCGGTTGAAGATGTAGCAGGGACAATAAAGGATCTTATGGATGAAGGAAAAATCCTTCACTGGGGTCTTTCCGAAGCCGGAATTGAGACAATCAAAAAAGCTCATGCTGTGTTACCCCTGACGGCTGTCCAAAGCGAATATTCGATGTTTTGGAGAGAACCGGAAAAAAATCTCTTGCCTGTTCTTGAAGAACTGGGTATTGGTCTCGTTCCTTTCAGTCCGTTAGGAAAAGGCTTCTTAACGGGAGGTATCACAAAAGACACCAAATTCAGTAAACACGATTTCCGAACCTCAGTCCCCCGTTTCCAGAAAGAGAATATCGAGGCTAATATGAAACTTGTAGATTTCATAAAAGGTATAGCCGTCGAGAAAAATATAACCCCAGCCCAAGTTGCAATCGCATGGTTACTCTATCAGAAACCGTGGATTGTTCCCATTCCCGGAAGCCGCAGTCTCCGTCATCTTGAAGACAACCTTGCTGCTGCAAATGTCTCTTTCACACAAGAAGAACTGAAACGAATAGATGAGGTCTTGGATTCTATTCATATTCAAGGAGACCGCTATAATGCCAACAATCAGGCAAATGTCGGAAACTGAAAATCAAATAATAGTAAAAGAATACGGAGTCTGGTCGCATTTGACAAGGCTCCGTATTTCGTGTGTGAGAGAATGATTATCTCCAACCCATAAACATTTTATGAGCCGTAATCTTCGATCCATTTCTTAATTTGTTCGGGTTTTGCGGGAAGACGCAGCCCGGTCTTGATATTCAGGTCGGGATAACCTTTGCGAAGGGTTGCATCCGCCTCTGACATCGGGCTTTCATAAGAGGTGCAGAACGGATATATTACCTTGTTTTTCAGTTCTGCACGGTAGTTGTCAAGGAACGTGCGGATTACAGCCGGTTCTTCGTGCCACCATATCGGGAAACCGACGAAAACGGTATCGACATCCGCGAAGTTAATGTCAACAGGCTTGATGGCGGGGCGAAGCGACTGGTTGAGATGTTCCTGAGTGCATCGCGACTGCTCGTTTACCCAATCCACATCCTCTGATGAATATGGCTGTTCGGGCTGGAGGCGTATCATTTTCGCCCCTGTCACGGCAGCGACTTCCTTAGCTGCCAGTTCCGTATTTCCGGAATGAGTGAAATAGACGATTACAGATTTCATTTCTTCGTTTGTAGGTGTTTGTGGCGTTGATGCCGGTTTGGAGCCGCAGGCACTGAGTGACATTGCCAGAACGGACACAACTGCCATTATTGATTTTATAAATTTCATATTGATTTGTTTTTGCTGATTAGAGATTCTTGCCGAAGAAGTCAGTCAGTTTGTCGGAAATCTGAGTCACATACTCAGGTACATAATAGGTCTGTATATGTGTAGCACCGGGTACAAGGAACAGCTCCTTGTTATCGGTTCCGGTTGCCTTGCTGAAGCACTGTTCCGACATGTATAGCGTATCAGCATTTTTACCGGCAATCATCAGCAGAGGCTTGTTGATGAGCTGCATCCCTTCCGAGGCATCCCAGTCCATCAGATCTATAAGGCTGCTCTTGGTATAGCGGAAAGTGGAATTGGGATGTGCGTAATTGACGATGTAGTAGTCATAGCCCTCGCGGTAGAGGTCAAACGGCAGTTTTGCAGCCTGCTCCGGGGTCACTCCGCTCATGTCGCCGACATATTCTATTTCTCCGCCTTCGGCTTCCTTCTGACGGGCTGCACAGGCATCTTCGAGCCGTTCCTGAATCTGGTTTATCTGCGAATCGAGGAACCCGTTGCGGCGCACCAGTCCCGAATTGAACAGGCTGAGTGTGGCGATTGCCTTGAAGCGTTTGTCGGTCTGGGCAGCCTTTGCCGTGTAGCCGCCACCACCGCAGATACCGAGTATGCCAAGACGGTTGGGGTCGACGCCGGGATAGGTCAGAAGTACATCTGCCGCACGGTGTATATCCTCCACGCGGTTTGCAGGCTTGTCGGTGCTTCGGGGCTCGCCTCCGCTCGCACCCTGATAGGCGGCGTCAAAGGCAAGAGTGATATAGCCCTTTCCAGCCATAATTTGCGCGTAGTTGCCGGCAACCTGCTCCTTTGTGCCTCCGTTGGGGTGTGCCACAACGAGGGCGGGATACTTTCGGGCGGGATCATATCCTGCGGGAGTATAGACGTTGGCACGGATTTTCAGACCGTTCAGGTCATATTCAATCGGGTGGATATTGACCTTTCCGGCTTCGTTCTTCATAATGGCGTTGTTGTAGACAAGGCCGTAGGGATTGCCCTTATAGGCAAGGACATCCTTTACATCGACATTCTTGTAAATCGGTTTTGTTTCCATAATTGTAGAATTTTGAGTGAATGCCGGGAGAGACATCAGTCCCAGTATTATCGATAATATATATTTCTTCATATCGGGTGCGTTACATTGTTTCTTTCAGGATTTCAAACAGCTCGTCGTGAGTGAATCTCTTGGCGCATCCCGGAGTCAGTACGGTTGAGTCAGCCGCTTTGCGAAGCAGGGTCTCATCAGTCACGCCAATCTCGCTCCATCGAGAAGGCATGCCGATTTCCATGATAAAAGATTCAAGCGCATCGACACCTTTTGTCGCCTTCTCTTTTTCAGAGCCTTCTGTTATGCCCCATACGTTTTCAGCCATTGCCGCCAGTTTTTCAGCTCCTTCGTCCAGCATGTGACGGTAAAGGGTCGGATGTATAATGGCAAGCCCTGCGCCGTGGTTGCAATCGGTATATGCTCCCACGGCGTGTTCAAGCATGTGACACTGGAAGTCAGTGATTTTGCCGAGTTTAAGGATTGAGTTCTCAGCCATCGCAGATGCCCACATCAGCTCTCCTCTTGCAAAGTCGTTGTCGGGGTCTGCAATCAGTGCGCGGATATTTTTGATTACATTGCGCATTATAGCTTCGTTTATCTCATCGGTAAGATTGGTGTGTGCGGGGCGTCCCATATAGGTTTCCATACAGTGGCTCAGCGTGTCAAACGCCCCGCTGATCACCTGCTTCATGGGTAAAGTCATAGTCAGGTCGCTGTCAAGCACTGCAAACGAATTGAACGCGCCGAAAAGAGGCTGTTTCAGTTTCAGCTCCTCGTTGGTTATTACCGCGCCGTTATTCTGTTCCGCACCGGTGCCTGATGCTGTTACAATCGCCCCCATAGGGATACAGTCCTT
>CAJJOX010000220.1 GCA_905193485.1 uncultured Porphyromonadaceae bacterium
CATCGTCCCGCCCGCGGCCATGATCTCGGCGACGCCGGCCTTGTCGTCCGCGCCGAGCAGCGTCGTGCCGTCGGTGTGGATGAGCGTGTGGCCCTTGAAGAAGGCCAGCTCGGGGAAGTCGGCCACGCGCATCGTGAGCTGGCCGTTGAGGACGATGTCACCGCCGTCGTACTCGTCGATGACGCGGGGCTTGACATCCTTGCCGCTCATGTCGGGCGACGTATCGACGTGGGCGATGAAGCCGATGACCGGAGCGTTCTCGCAGCCCGGCGTCGCAGGGATGCTTCCCATGACGTATCCGTAGCGGTCCATCGCCACCTCGGTCATGCCCAGGGCGGTCATCTCGTCGCGCAGGGCTTCGAGCAGCACCTTCTGCTTGTCGGTCGAGGGGAAGGTCGTGCTCTCCTCCGACGACTGGGTGTCGTAGGAGACGTATTTCAGAAATCGTTCTTTCAGATCCATGGTCGTTATCTGTTTTTTAAGGTATTACAAGGGTTGTAGCCCGGCTGTGGCGGGCCGGTATGTGGTTACTCCTCCTTCCGGGCACGGAGCGTATGCCAGGCGAAGTAGCCGATCAGGACCAGGTACATGAGCAGGCCGGTCCATTCGGCCTCGTTCGAGGCGGCCCACTCGGCCATGCGCCAGTCTACGTCGTAGAACTTCAGGATGGCGCTCACAACGCCCATCAGAGCACCGCCGGCGATGAAGCCCGAAGCAATGAGCGTACCGCGGTCGAAGCGCGCCTTGTTCAGTGCGGCGTCCTTCGAACGGTTCGATACGAACCAGGCTACCAGACCGCCCACGACCAGCGGGGCGTTGAGCTCCATGGGGATGAACATGCCCAGTGCGAAGGCGAGGGCCGGGACGCCGATCGCCGTGAGTACCAGCGCCAGCATCGCGCCGCAGAAGTAGAGCATCCACGGCGTCTGTCCACCGGTCATCAGGGGCTGGATCACGGCGGCCATGGCGTTGGCCTGCGGGGCCACGAGCGCCCCTTCGCCCACGAAGCCGTAGGATTTGTTGAGGATGATCATCACGCCGGCGACCGTGGCGGCCGAGACGAGCGTGCCGAGAAATTTCCAGGTCTCCTGTTTACGGGGCGTCGTGCCGAGCCAGTAGCCGATCTTGAGGTCGGTCACAAAACCGCCGGCCATAGAAAGTGCCGTGCACACCACACCTCCGATGACCATAGAGGCCACAATGCCCGATGTGCCGTTTATACCCACAGCCACGAAGATTGCCGAGGCAATGATCAATGTCATGAGAGTCATACCCGATACGGGATTGGTTCCGACGATGGCGATGGCATTGGCTGCGACGGTAGTGAAAAGGAAGGAAATGACCGTCACGACCACAAATGCCACAACCGCCTGCCAGAAATTGTGGAGGACGCCGCACCAGAAGAAAGCAAACACGGCTATCAAAGCTATCGCCATGAAAAGCACCACATGCTTCATCGAAATATCCATCTGCCAGCGGACGGATTTTCCGGTCTGCTTGCCGCCTTTAAACTCGCGGACGGCCAGTCCGGCGGCCTGGGCGATGATGGGCCATGATTTTATAATGCCTATGACACCGGCCATGGCGATGCCGCCGATACCTATCTTGCGGACATATTCGACGAATATGTAGTCGGCGGAATTATATTGGAAATCAACCGATCCGTAGGTGCCGAGCAGCGGGATAAGCACCCACCAGACAAAAGCCGAACCGGCAAAAATAATGAATGCATAGCGCAGCCCGACAATATAGCCGAGTCCGAGCAGGGCGGCTCCGGTGTTACAGCTCACAACCACCTTGAACTTCTCGGCCACGGAGGCTCCCCATGCCGTGGCAGCGGTGCTGATGCTTTCGGCCCAACATCCGAAAGTGGCGACGACATAATCATAGATACCGCCGATGAGCGCCGACACGACAAGTGTGATGGCCTGACCGCCGGTAGACTTGGCATTCCCCTCCCCGCTCACAAGCACCTGAGTGGTCGCTGTCGCCTCAGGGAAAGGATATTTGCCATGCATGTCCTTGACAAAATATTTTCTGAACGGAATGAAAAACAGAATTCCGAGCACGCCGCCGAGCAACGAGCTGAGAAACACCTCGAGAAAATTGACGGCGATATCGGGATGTTTGGCCTTGAGAATATACAGAGCCGGAAGCGTGAATATGGCGCCGGCCACAATCACGCCCGAACAAGCGCCGATCGACTGGATGATGACATTCTGTCCCAAAGCGTTCTTCACCCCACGGGCATTGGAAAGCCCGACAGCGATAATGGATATTGGGATGGCCGCTTCAAACACCTGGCCGACGCGCAGCCCCAGATAGGCGGCAGCCGCACTGAATATCACGGCCAGTATAATGCCCATCGACACTGAATAAGGGGTCACTTCAGGATAATCACGCGAAGGCTTCATCACCGGATGATATTCCTCGTCGGCGGCAAGCTCGCGGAAAGCATTTTCCGGCAATTGCGCCGGATCGGCCGTACGATCGATATACTCTTCTTCGGCGGCTAATTTTTCATTGCTCATGTCGTTTGTAATTCTATGTGTTTGATTGATATGCTGAATTATTATAACTATCCGACCTTTTCATCTCCCATTCTTCCGCGCCATTCAGCTTTGCGAGCGTGAAAGGATCTCGATATGATCGGCATAGATTTCGGTCACCGAAAATTTTATGGCATTGCGGTCTTCCCAGATGCGGGTGCGCAACTTGCCCTCGACATAGATTCGGCTTCCCTTGCGGATATATTTTTCAGCCGTTTCGGCATTGGCGTCCCAAAGCACGACCCGATGCCATTCGGTGCGTTCGGGCACTTCGACACCCGAAGCACCCGTATGGGCACGCTCATTGGTGGCAAGGGCGATCTCGGCTACCGGACGGGTGCCGACATAACGGATTGCCGGATCACGGCCGACATTCCCAAGCAAAATCACTTTATTGACTGACATAATTGCAAATTTAATAATTCGCGGGCGTGGAAACAACTTTTCAGGCCAATAACTGACAAAATCACTCGGCGGCGGCGTCGATTGATTTCACTTTCACAGCCGACAGGAAACGTTTCTTCACTTCAGGCGTTCCGCGATAGAGCACCTTTCCTGACAGTCCGCCTACGGTCAGACGCCTTGTGGCAAAGCAATTGATTGTGCCCGTGCCTGTAGATGTGCAGCTGACGTCTACCGCCTGCAGATCATCGGCCTGTATCTGGCCGGCTCCCGTGATTTTCAGGGTTGCATTGTCACATTTGCCGAATATCGATATGAGCCCATGTCCGGACAATATTGTGGCATTTACAGACGAGGCCTTCACGTCGCGGACCGACAGGGTGCCGTTGCCCATCACCCTGCATGAGAATTTGGCTCCGGGAGCCACGGAAATCACACGCACAAGCGAATCGCCTTCATTGCTCACGCCGGACAGAAACGATGAGTAGACGTGCACCGTCGGCAATCCGACATAAGGTGTTTCGCTGGCGGCAAGTTTGATGGAGAGTTTTCCGTTGCCGGGCTCGAAGATCACGGCCGAAGCCACAGATGCCGACGCGTCGAATTCCACGACGCCGGCACGGGAGGGGTCGCAGTGATAGTCGACATTGATTCCGTCGACCACTTTCAGATCATGAAAATCGTCGAGTTTGAGATTGTAGTGATTCATGTCGCCGGCGGGCGCCTCCCTCTTCCCCGCCCACCCCCACACAACAACACAAACCACA
>CAJJOX010000221.1 GCA_905193485.1 uncultured Porphyromonadaceae bacterium
TGGGGACGAAAGCACGCCCCCGGCGGCCCCCCCCCCCCCGCCGATGGCGATGGCTACCCATTTCAGGATGGGAAATTTTGTAAAGGGATTCATTTTGTTTGGATGTGTTTGAAATGGTTGGTTTATTGTATTTCAGTGTGTTTTGGCTGATTACACTTCCAGATCGAGGTCGAACTGTTCGTGCCAGGGAAGACCCTGCACCTTGAGCTGCGCCATGAACGGATCGGGATCGAATTCCTCGACGTTGTGCACGCCGGGTTTGTTCCATTTGCCGGTCAGGAACATCATCGCGCCAATCATGGCGGGCACGCCGGTGGTGTAGCTTACGGCCTGCATGCCGGTTTCACGATAAGCTTCTTCGTGCGAGCAGTTGTTATAGATGTAATATGTGAGGTGTTTGCCTTCTTTGTCGCGGCCTTCGATGCGGCATCCGATCGAGGTTTCGCCGTGATAGTTCTCGCCGAGATCCTGAGGGTTGGGGAGCACGGCTTTGAGGAATTGCAGCGGCACGATTTTCACGCCGTTGTAGTCGACCTCGTCAATGCGGGCCATGCCGATGTTCTGGATCACGCGCAGGTGTGTGAGATATTCCTGTCCGAATGTCATCCAGAAGCGGGCGCGTCTGATGGTCGGGAAGTTGATCACGAGGCTTTCGAGCTCTTCATGATACAGGAGGTAGCTTTCGCGCGGGCCTATGTTGGGGTATGTGAGCGGTTTGTGGAATTCAAGCGGACCTGTAGTGATCCACTTGCCGTCCTGATAGTAACGGCCGTTCTGCGTTATCTCGCGTATGTTGATCTCGGGATTGAAATTGGTGGCAAATGCTTTGCCGTGGTCGCCGGCATTGCAGTCGACGATGTCAAGATATTCCATTTGAGAGAAGTGATGCTTTGCGGCATAGGCGGTGAAGACGCCGGACACACCGGGGTCGAATCCGCAACCGAGGATGGCGGTGAGGCCGGCTTTTTCAAATTTCTCTCTGTAGGCCCATTGCCATGAATATTCGAAGTGGGCCTCGTCCTTGGGCTCATAGTTGGCGGTATCGAGATAGTTGACGCCGCATTCGAGGCATGCGTCCATGATTGTGAGATCCTGATAGGGGAGCGCCACGTTGATTACCAGATCGGGTTTGTGACGGCGGAACAGCTCGACAAGCTGCTCCACGCTGTCGGCATCCACGCTGTCGGTGGAGATGCGGTCAGAACCGATTTTGCGGGCGACGGCGTCGCATTTGCTGCGTGTGCGCGAAGCAAGCACAATCTCGGTGAACACTTCGGGATTCTGGGCGCATTTATGCGCCACGACGGTGCCGACACCTCCGGCTCCGATGATGATGACTTTTGACATTTATCTGGATTTGAATTAATTAACGTTGAGTGTCGTATTGTGTCTGCAATCAAGCCGACGTCTTGTCGGCGGCAGCTTTCGCTCCCGCAGGCAAACCGTCCGCCAATCAGACAGCTAAGTTACATCAAAATCCGCCAATACACAAATATTTCCTCAAAAATCCCCCTCGGCTGCGACGGAATGGAAACAACCCGGTCATGAGCCGGGCGTTTCATGTGCAATGGGCTGCCGGTCAGATGGGAATGGTGAAGATGAAGCGTGCGCCGGGGCCGGAATAGGATGTGTCGACTTTCAGCGTGCCGTGAAGGATGTCGGCTATCATGCGGGCGATGTTGAGCCCCAAGCCGGTGCCTGAATATAGGTTGCTTAGCTTTTTGAAGCGTTCGAAGATGATTTCTTCCTTGCCGGGGGGGACTCCGATGCCGGTATCTTCGACAAAGAACGAAACTGTGGCGGCTTCGTTGGACGTAGCCGGATTCAGGCGGTAATATAGGTGGACGTAGCCGGATTCGGTGAATTTGGCGCCGTTGTTGAGCAGGTTGCACAGCACTTGTTCGACGCGGCGCGAGTCGGTGATGATGTTGATGTCGTTGTCGGCGGCATTGAGATATTCCATCTTCACTCCGGCGGCGGCATGTTTGCGCATGCTGTTTACGGCAACGTTGCAGATGTCGTTGATTGACGCGGAGCGGCGCTGCACCTCGATTGTCGAGTTTTCGACGGCGGCGATGTCAAGCACGTCGTTGATGATTGCGCGCAGCATGTCGGCGCTTACGTCGATCATGTCGGCATATCGCTGAAGATAGACTCTTTTTTTGTCGTCGATGTTGTCGATGATGAGGTGGGAGCATTCGACGATCGCATTGAGCGGCGTGCGCACCTCGTGGCTCATGTTGTTGATGAATTCAGTCTTATGCCGGTCGGCGCGGCGTGCGTGGTCGCGGGCTTCGATCAGCTCTTTCTGTATGTTGCGCAGGGCGTCGCGTTCGTTGATGAGCTGTTTGTTGGAGTCGCGCAGCTTTGCAGAAAGACGTCCGGAGCGACGTATCAGCAGCAGCAGGACAATGATGATGATCAGCAGGGTGCATGCGCCGATAAGAGCCGCTATGAACATGTCGCGGTGGTAGGATGCGTCCTTTCGGTTCTGCTCAAGCTGTAGCGCGAGGTTGAGGTCGCGCATGTTTTTCACCTGCGACAGTATGTCGATGTCGTTGGCGCGTTCGGCGATGCGTTCGGCGTTGGCTTCGGTGAACAGTTCGTAGGCTCCTTTGTAGCCTTTGAGCAGCACTTCGGTGTTGTTGGTCTTTTCGCCGGCTTCAATCATGTAGGAGTAAAATATGAAGCGGAACGGCTCATTGGCGGGATTGTCGATCTGCCTGCGCAGCATGTCGATGGCTTCGTTGTAGCGCCCCTTGCTCATCATGTAGAAGATGTGGCATCTCTGGGTGCTCTCCGCCATACGCGCGGCGTCGGGGTTGCGGCGGCATATCTCGAGAATTTTGTTGTAGTAAAGATCGATCTCTTCGTCGGACAGGAGATTGTAGTTGTTGAGGAGGCGCGTGTAGGTGATGGTGTAGTAGGTTTCAAACGAGCGGTATTTGCGTCCTACCTCGTTGGCGTTTCTGTGGCGTTCGTCGAGCAGCTTGATGTATTCCTGACAGCATTCCACGGCTTTTTCCTGTTGATTGGAGACACTGTAGACGAGTGATGCCTCGAGATGATAGAACGATTTGAGGGCGTGGGTGATATGCGGCGTGGAGTAGAGCAGTTTGTGGAGCTCGGCGAGGTAGGCCGCGAGCCGGTCGGCCGAGATGTCGGCTTTGAGCAGGGTGCAGATTTTGAGCAGAAACTCGATGCGGTCGTAGGGGTCGGCGTTGTCGTTTGTGTTGTTGTTGATGATGATCTCCCTCACCTTTCGCTGTCGTGATGCTTCTGTCATCGTGTCGGCTTCGGCCACCATTTTTTCGGCGCGTAGGAAACACAGGGCCACTTTCTGCTCGACGCTCTGAGGCATCGCCGCGATGGTGTTGATGAGTTCGTCGAAGCGGTCTTTGTCGACATAACCGCCGCCGAATACCGATCCCAGCGAGCACATCTGTTCGATCTGCTGTGCCCGGGTGCCGCCCCGCATAAGTGCCTCGAGAAGCATTTCGCCCCGTTCGACACGCTTTTCGACGGGACTGAGGTCAAAGATGTCGTAGAGCAGGGGTATGCTGTCTTTCAGGGTGGTGGCTGCCGCAAGCTCACGCTGCAGGCTGTCGGTGACAGCATTGCGGTTGATGATGTTGACTGTCGCGGAAAGGGCGCATAGCGGGA
>CAJJOX010000222.1 GCA_905193485.1 uncultured Porphyromonadaceae bacterium
AGCACTGCTGCGCCGATTTAATCGACATTGACACGGGAAAGGATTTAACGCCGCCATCCTGCGAGGCATCGGCATCGCCGGCGGCCTGTCGGTTGTTGCATCCGGCAAAGGCCATTGCCAGAGCCACAACCGCAAACATGTTTGTTTTCAATCTATTATTCATATTACGACTGTTGATTAAATCTATTATATCATAATGTAAACACGCCTTCCGGTAAAATGTTGCACATGGCCGAAAGGCATCGGTCAGATTTTGCGTTCATTAATAAACGGAGCTTCGGAGCAAATAGTATAGCAGCGTGAAAAAAAGTGAATGAAGGCAAACTTTATTATGCAAATGTTTGAATTTTCATATTATAATTGCTTACTTTGCACCGCAAAAAGTATTTTACTAATTTAAAATCAAAAATTATGTCAGAAATTGCAAACCGCGTTAAAGCTATCATCGTAGACAAGCTTGGTGTTGACGAAAACGAAGTAACAGAAACCGCATCCTTCACCACCGATCTCGGCGCTGACAGCCTTGACACCGTTGAACTCATCATGGAGTTTGAGAAAGAATTCGGCATCACCATTCCCGATGATAAAGCTGAAAGCATCGCAACTGTAGGCGACGCTATCGCTTTCATTGAAGCAGCTCAGGCTTGATAGCCTCGTGCATCTCTTCTCTCCTCACTTTAATCCGTCTATTACGTAAAGATATATAATGGAATTAAAAAGAGTAGTAGTGACGGGGCTCGGCGCTATCACCCCCCTTGGCAATGATGTGGCTTCGACATGGGAAGCCGCCATTGCAGGCAAGAGTGGAGCCGGACCTATCACCCATTTCGACGCTTCGTTGTTCAAGACACAGTTTGCCTGCGAAGTAAAGAATTTCAACGCGGCCGAACATATTTCCGACCGCAAGAAGTTGCGCCAGCTCGACCTCTACGCCCAATATGCTCTTGTGGCTGCCCGTCAGGCCGTTGAAGACAGCGGTCTTGAAACGAGCGAAGGTGTTGACCGCAACCGCATCGGCGTCATTGTCGCTGCCGGCATCGGCGGTCTGCACACGTTTGAGGAAGAAGCCGGTTACTATGCCCTCAATCACGAAAAAGGTCCTAAATACAACCCGTTCTTTATTCCAAAGATGATCGCCGACATCGCATCGGGACACATCTCGATGGAATACGGCTATCACGGTCCCAACTATGGCGTTGTTTCGGCGTGTGCCTCATCAAATAATGCAATCATTGACGCATTCAATTATATCCGCCTCGGCAAGGCCGACGCATTTGTCACCGGTGGCGCTGAAGCTGCCGTATTCCCTGCCGGAGTAGGCGGTTTCAACTCGATGCATGCCCTTTCGACACGCAACGACAGCCCCGAAACGGCATCACGCCCGTTCAGCAAATCCCGCGATGGATTTGTGATCGGTGAAGGATCGGTTGTGCTCGTCCTCGAGGAGCTTGAACACGCCAAAGCCCGCGGCGCAAAAATCTATGCCGAGGTGGTCGGCGGAGGCATGTCGGCCGATGCATATCACATCACGGCCACACATCCCGAAGGCCTGGGCGCGAAACTCGCCATGCAGATGGCTCTCGACGATGCCGGAATGAAGCCTGAGGATATCGACTACATCAACGTGCACGGCACATCGACTCCCGTCGGCGACATATCGGAAGTGAAAGCGATCGTAGAGCTTTTCGGCGATGCCGCCTACAAGCTCAACATCAGTTCCACCAAATCGATGACAGGACATCTTCTCGGCGCGACAGGTGCGCTTGAAGCCATGTTCAGCATCAAGGCCGTGCAGGAAGACATCGTCCCCCCCACCATCAACCATGAGGAAGGTGACGAGGACGAAGAAATCGACTACAACCTCAACTTCACATTCAACAAGGCTCAGAAACGCACCGTGCGTGCGGCGCTCTCGAACGCCTTCGGCTTTGGCGGACACAACGCCACGGTCATTGTGAAGAAATACGAAGAATAAGACTATAATATAGTTTTATAAAACATTAAAGCGCATTGCCCTTTCGGTGATGCGCTTTTTGTATCGGTCCGTTTCGGAAATATCCGGCAAACAGGCATGAAAAACGGCCCTCATTTTGAAAGTGCGACAAAAAAGCGCACGGATTTTCATAAATTTATCTATCTTTGTAAACGATTTGTGCTTATTATTATATCATACACTCACTTCAAAGCGCGTAGAAATGAACAAAAAATTGATGCCCCTGCTTTTGGGGCTTTGGGCGTTGGCGGCTTCGGGTCAGATTGTAACCACCCGGCCGGCTATCGTACAGACCGACTCGAAAAACATCGTGATCACGTATCATGCCGACGAGGGGAACAAAGGATTGGCCGGCCTTGCGTCGTCGGCTAAAGTCTATGCCCACACGGGGGTAATAACATCCGAAAGTTCGGGGCCGTCAGACTGGAAGCATGCGCCTACATGGCTTGACAACTCGGCAAAATATGAGATGACATATGCCGGCCCCGACACATGGACGCTCACCATTCCCGACATCAAAAGCTATTACGGACTGTCAGACGGCGAAACTGTGGAAAAGCTTATGTTTGTGTTCCGCAATGCCACAGGCTCGCAAGAAGGCAAAACGGCACAAGGTGGCGACATCGCCGTCGATGTCTATCCGGCAGGATTTCAGGTGGTGTTGACAAACTCGCTTGAAAGCTCGGTTGTCAACAGCCCGGATCCCGTAACGTTTACGGTCAACACAACGGCTTCCGCCAACATCCGCCTGTATATCGACGGACAGCCCGCAACGACAATCGCCTCGGGCAATGCCACGCAGACACTGACAGGCAGCCGCGCATTCACAGCCATCGGATCATATAATATCATCGCGGAGGCCACACCCACGTCCGGCGGCGAATCAAAACAAGCCAAGCTTACACTGGTGAAACTTGGCGAATCGGTGCGTCAGGATTATCCCGGAGGCATACCGCAGATGGGAGCAGTAGAAAACTCCGACGGCACGGTGACCTTCTGCATCGCGGCTCCGGGGAAGAATTCGATGGTGCTCGTGCCTTCATGGCGCGACTACCAGGTGACTGCCGACCTACAGATGAAATATCAGGATTATGACGGCAACCGATATTTCTGGACAACAGTGAGCGGCCTGAAAAAGGACACCGATTATATCTATTACTATCTCGCCGACGGAGTGCGCGGCGTTGGCGATCCATACGCCCGACTTGTGCTCGACCCCTGGAGCGACAAATATATAGCCGACGGAGTGTTTCCCGACATGCCGCAATATCCTGTGGGCAGCGTTCCTGAAGGATTGCCACTGGCTGTATATAACAGCGGCGCCGACACATATCAGTGGCATGTGCCCGACTTCAAAGGCGTTGATAAAAGCAGGCTCGTGATCTATGAACTCCTTATCCGCGACTTCACAGGCACTGAAGGAGAAGCGAATGGAGAAGGCACTGTCAACGGCGTGATCTCAAAACTCGACTATCTGCAGGGACTCGGCATCAACGCTATCGAGCTTCTGCCCATAATGGAATTCAACGGCAACAACTCGTGGGGCTACAACACCAACTTCTATTTCGCTCCCGACAAGGCTTATGGCTCGCCCAACCACTACCGCCGACTGATCGACGAATGCCACTCGCGCGGCATAGCCGTTAT
>CAJJOX010000223.1 GCA_905193485.1 uncultured Porphyromonadaceae bacterium
AAATCTCCGGGAAACAACATAACGACATGGGTCACGACGCTCTTCAAGGTGTGGCGCCGTGAATTCCGGATGGTGTTCACGGATGTCGGCGTGATGCTGTTCTTTTTCTTTCTCACGTTGATGTATCCTGTCATCTACACATTGATCTACAATCCGGAAACCGTCCGCGACATCCCCGTGGTGATCGTTGACAAATCACGCACACCGTCGAGCCGTGAGCTTGCCCGCATGGTCGATGCGACCGATGCGATAGCCGTCTATGATTATGCGCCCTCGCTCAGGGATGCCCGCACCCTCCACGCCGAACACAAGGCTTTTGGCATACTCGAGATTCCGGAGGACTACGACAAGAAACTCGGCCGTGGCCAGCAGGCCGTGGTGACATTCTATTCCGATATGGGACTCCTGTTGCGTTACCGAGCATTCGTCGGAGCCCTGACCGACGTGCAGCTTGCCGTCGGCTCGAAAATACAGCAGGCCGAAATCAACAGCATCGGACTGCCCGCGCAGAGCCTCAGCGGCACTCCGGTAAAGTCGGAAGCTGTGATGCTCGGCGACCCCACACAAGGCTTCGCGTCATTCATCATCCCCGGAATCCTCGTGCTGATACTCCAGCAGAGTCTGATTCTCGGAGTGACGATGCTCGCGGCCGGAGGATCGGAACGCCGCCGCCGCAACGGAGGCATCGATCCGCTCGCAGTCAACGCCGGACCGGCCGCGACTGTGATCGGAAAGGCGCTGTGCTATCTATGCATCTACCTGCCGGTGTGCATCTACGTGCTGCATATAGTGCCTGTCATGTTCGAGCTGCCCCACATAGGCCGGCTTGGCGACTATCTGCTATTCATCCTCCCTATGCTGTTTGCGTCGGCGTTCCTTGCCATAACGGTCAGCGTGTTTGTGACCGAGCGCGAAAGCTCGATGCTCGTGGTGGTCTTCACTTCGGTTGTGTTCCTTTTCCTTTCGGGTCTTACATGGCCGCGCTACGCGATGAACGGCCTCTGGAAACTGGTCGGCGACTTCATACCGGCCACATGGGGAGTCGAAGGATTCATCCGCATGAACTCCAACGGATCACTTCTGTCGCAGGAGTCACACCCCTATATGATGCTCTGGGTGCTTGCCGGAGTCTACTTTGTCACGGCTTGCCTCACGACGCGCTATCTCTATCCGTCTGACAGACGGATGTCATATCCGCGCAGAGCTTTCGCCACAAAAGCCACAAAAGCCTGACCCCGGAAAAGAAACATGAAAATAATCCGGACTTTTGGATGTTTCGGATTTAATGCCTACATTGCGCACAAAACGCAATGCTGTGAAACGAATCTTCCGGATTATCGCCCTATCCTTTGCCGCGACAGCAACAGCGGTTTCGGCTTACGCCCACAGAAATCTGCCGCAGACGGCTATCAAAACGCTCAATTCCGCAATCGAGATAATGGACGACGGCAAACCTGACGTGGCCGCCGACATCCTGAAGGAACTTTACAGGATGTACCCCGACAGTTATTCAATCCCTTACGAGCTTGCTCTGGCATATATGTGGAACGGCGACTTTGACAGTGTCGTATCGGTTGTGTCGCCGCTCGAAAATCACCCCGACTGCCTGCCCGAAGTGTTTTCTCTGCTGGGAAGCGCCTACGATGAACTCGGCGATTACCAAAAAGCCCTCGATACATATGATCGCGGACTCACACGCTTTCCTGAATCGGGACATCTTTGTGTCGAGAAAGGCATCGTATGGCTACGCAAAAATGATGTGGCGAAAGCTCTCGACAATTTCGAACATGGAATATCCGTTGATCCCGGATATGCGCCCAACTACTACCGTGCCGCTACCATCTATGCCGACTCCGGCATACCGGTCTACGGCTTGTTGTACGCCGAAGCCCATCAGTTTCTCTCCGACAACAGTGACCGCAACACACAGATGGCCGCACTCATACGCAGCATCTATGAAAATCAGATCACCGTAAACGGCGATTCCATCAATATAAAACTGACTAACCGAATGAACAAAAACATGGAATCACCTGTGAATTTCTATGAAATAGGACTTGCACTCGGCGTTGACGGCGTGAAAAACGGCTGGACTCTCGAAGGCGTCAAGAAAATGCGGGCTACTGCACTGAGTCTGATAGCCGGCATGAAAACGGCTGAAGAACTCAACCGGATGTACATCCTTGCTTATCAGCTGCGCGTCAAGGAAGCCGGACACTGGGACGCGTACAATATCTATGTGCTTGGGGCTGCATTCCCCGAAGAATGTGAGGAATGGTTCAAGTCAGAAGCCAACGAAGCCGCTTTCGACCGCTTTGCCGAATGGTATCGGAATAATCCCTTCACACTCGACAATGACCATACCGTAGGACGTCTGGCCGCTGAATTGGAGAACACATCAAAATAAGAAGTCGCTTTGGCCGAAGCCAGAACAACTTCTATTCTATATGACTCATCAAAATCCCTATGGCCTTTGGCCGGCTCCCGTCAGATCCTGTCGAGAGCTTCCGTGATGGCCTTTTGATCTATTCCGTGGCCGATGATCACCAGTTTTATCATGCGGTCGCCATAGACCGGATCCCAGTCGGCGGCAAGCCCCGGCTCTGTGATCATCAGCTGCTCGAGTTCCGGTTCGGGAGCCGTGGCAAACCACAGACCCGCCTCCGTAAGCTTTTTCTGACGGCCGGCCTGCTCAAACAGATACGACATGTCGTCGTTGTGCTTGAAATACACCACCCCTTTTGCACGGATGATGTTCGACGGCCACTCCCGTGTCAGAAACCAGTCAAACTTGTTGAGATCAAATCCCCGACGGCGATAATAGACAAACGTCTGGATGCCGAACTCGTCAAGATGGCTGCGGCCTTCGCCATGCTCATGATCATGCCCGTGATGATGGTGATGATGCTCCTCATCATGTCCGTGATGCTCATGGTCGTGATCGTCGTGGCCATGATCGTGGTCATGGTCGTCATGGTCGTGGTCATCGTGGCCGTCGTGATGGCCCTCGATCTCGCGCACCCATGTTGCCGAAGTGGCGACGCGCTCGAAATCAAACATGTGCGTATTGAGTATCTTGTCGAGATCTATTCTGGCATAGTCGCATTCTATGATTCTCGCCGTCGGCTGGAGCGCGCGGATCACCTTGCGCACACGCTCGGCCTCTTCGACCGACACCTCCGAGATCTTGTTGAGGATGATGATGTTGCAGAATTCGATCTGCTCTATGATCAGATTCTCGATATCATCCTCCTCAAACGGAGCGGATGTGAGTTGCTCGCCGCAGCCGAATTCGTCACGCAGACGCAGCGCGTCAACCACCGTGGCGATACAGTCGAGGCGCGGCGATGCCCCGCGGTTGTATTGCTCGTCCATCATCGGCATCGAGCATATGGTCTGCGCTATGGGGGCTGGCTCGCAGACACCGCTGGCCTCGATGACTATATAGTCGAACCGGCCGGTGGCGGCGATATCGGCAATCTGTTTCACGAGATCCATCTTGAGCGAACAGCAGATGCAGCCGTTCTGCAACGCCACGAGATCACCGTCGGCATTGTCCTTCTGGCCCACGATGCCGCCCTTCTGGATGAGCGACGCATCTATATTCACCTCACCGATATCATTGACT
>CAJJOX010000224.1 GCA_905193485.1 uncultured Porphyromonadaceae bacterium
TGGCGGCGTTGGGCGTCGAGTTCGGTCTTGATCTGGTCGACCGACTGTTGGGTGCCTCCACCGATTTCAAGAAGCTTAAGGGCTCGCTGATATTCGCGCTCGGCATTGTCGATGCGCACTTTAAGCTGGTCTATATTGACGTCGTCAAGAATGACGAGGCGTTGCCCGCGGCTCACTTTCGACCCGACATCAACGAGGATGGATTTGATGCGGTTGGGAGTTGAGGTGGTGATGTTGTTTGTCTTGAAAGCTTCAACGGAGGCTGTATATTCGACAGTCTGCGGCACGTCCTGAGTGAACACTTTCTGCACTTCGACCTTAGGCGTTTCCTTTTCACCGGCATTCAGTGCTTTATCGTCGGCTTTCTTTCCACCGCATGATGCAGTTATCGCCGCGGCTATTGCGATTAATGACAAGCTGTTAAGTTTCATGTTATGATAAGTGGGTGTGGTTTATTGCAATTGATGGATGGCGGCTACGGTTATTCGGCCGGTGCGGAATTAACGCGGTCGTGTGATATATCGGCATTGCCAAGAAGCAGTTCGAGATCGCTGCCGGCCACAAGATAGTTGTAGATGGCCTGATAGTAGGCGAGGCGTGAACGGGTGAGAGCAAGTTCGGAATCGCGCAGATCGAGGTATGACGCGGCTCCGATCTCAAAGCTCTGCTTCATGATCGAGTGGGCTGTTTCGGCCTGCCGGACGCTTTCGGAACAGGAGGCTATCTGTTTCACGTTCATCTCGATATTGTCAATGGCGAGGTCGGTCTGCATGTTGATTGTACGCACGAGATTGTCACGTTGCCATTTCATTTCATTGACTTGAATCTCGGCCTGTTTAATGCGTGTGTAGCGTTGTCCGCCTTCGAACAGCGGTATGGAGAGCGTGAGTCCGATCATTGAATAGGGGCTCCAGCGGAGGCCTTTGAATGGCGTGCCGTCGTTCATCGATGTCCAGTTGTAGTTGGCTGAAAGCGAAAGAGTAGGAAAGAGCGACATTTTCTGTACTTTCAAAGCGTCGCGCAGCTGACGTGTCTGAATGTCGAGCATGCGAAGATCGGAGTTACCTTCAATATTCCTGTCAATGCCGAGAACGTCATCGTACATCGAGCGCTCGTAGTCGGCAAGTGTTGTAGTGGGTGCAATGACCGGCCCTTTTTCCATGCCCATGAGGATGAGCAGTTGCAGACGTGCCTGTTTTATTGCGATAGTGGCCTGGGTGAGCTCGGGTTCGACGTTTTTTAACGCCACTTCGGTGCGCAGCACATCATATTGTGATGCGGCTCCGAGGCTGAACTGCTTGGCATAGAGATCGGCGGTAAAACGCGCCATATCGTAGCTTTCCTGAATGACGCGGTAAGAATCTTCAGCAAGCAGAAGGGTGTAGTAGGCGTTTTTTACCTGATTGACCATCGCGATACGCGACTGTCGGGCACGCTCAACCGTTTCAAGAATACGGCTGTCGTTGAGGTCAAGGGTCTTCCATAGCTGCGGAGCGATAAGAGGCATGGCAAGACTGAATCCGGCGGAATAAGAATTGTCCAATCCGACCTTGATGCCGTTTGAGGAGCCCGAGCTCTGACTTTGAGAGTCGTGTCCGTCGTTTTCGTCATCGCCGGGAGCGGATGAGGCTCCGCCGAAGTTGCGCATGTTCATATACATGGTCTGCTTGGCGAGCGTGCGGTTGTAGGTTGCTCCAAACGAAATTGATGGGAGCAGCTGTCCGAGCGATTCCTTTTTGGAATAGTCCATGCGGCGGATCTCCATGTCGGCGATGCGTATTGTAGGATTGTCGCTGAGGGCGATAGCAATGCACTGGTCGACCGACAGGCTTAGCGTGTCGGCCGATGCAATGCTCTGGGACATGCTTTCAGATTGCGAAAATGATGATAAAGTGCATCCCAATGCTATTGCAGTGGCAAAAAAACTTTTTCCAATCATAAGTCAAAAATGAATTACGGGCGCAAATTTACTCATTTCAAGCCTTTTTGACGTATGTGATCGGCATAGTAATTAATAAAATAAATGAAAAGACGTAAAAAATCGGACAAATTTAGCCATTATGGCCAATTTGTCCGATTAAATGATTTAAAATTTGTTTTGAACCGATAGTTACGGATCAGTTCTCGACAACAAATCCGGCGTTGCGCAGTGCTTCCTTCACAGCATTGATGTGGTCGTTATTGCGGGTTTCCATTTCGATGTGAAGCTTGCAGCCGTTGATCTCGGTGTTTGAAGAGTTGCGTTTGTGTTCAACGGCAAGGATGTTGGCTCCCATATCGCCGATTACGCTGCACACCTTTGAGAGCTGACCCGGTTTGTCGGAAAGGACAACCGTGACGGTGCAGTCGCGGCCGTTTTTCACCAGACCGCGTGTGATGACACGGTTGAGCGAAGTCACGTCGATGTTGCCGCCGGAAACGATGCACACCACTTTTTTGCCTTTTATCGGGACTTTATCGAACATTGCAGCGGCTACCGACACTGCGCCGGCTCCTTCGGCAACGAGTTTCTGCTGCTCGATGAGGGTGAGAATTGCCGCAGCGACTTCGTCGTCGCTTACCGTGACGATATCGTCGACATATTTGCGGCACATTTCAAACGTGTTTTCTCCGGGCTCTTTGACGGCAATACCGTCGGCAATAGTGCTTACGGCATCAAGTTTGACGCGCTCTGATTTTTTGAGCGAATCGACCATCGACGGCGCTCCTTCGGCCTGTACGCCATAGACTTTCACGTTGGGTTTTATGGTCTTGATGGTGAATGCGACGCCCGAGATCAGGCCTCCGCCTCCGACAGGTACAATAACCGCATCGACATCAGGCATTTCTTCAATAATTTCCAGACCAATGGTGCCTTGGCCGGCAATTACAAGCGGGTCGTCGAAGGGATGCACGAGGGTGTAACCGTGTTCTTTCTGCAATTCGAGAGCCTTACGGTAGGCGTCATCGTAGACTCCGGGTACAAGACACACTTCGGCGCCGAGAGCTTTCGTGGCTTCTATTTTGGAAATAGGGGCACCTGCCGGGAGGCAGATAATTGATTTTATGCCATTGTGTGTCGCTCCGAGAGCCACGCCTTGGGCGTGGTTGCCGGCCGAGCATGCGATAACGCCGCGAGATTTCTCTTCATCGCTAAGCTGCGATATTTTGTAATATGCACCGCGAAGTTTGAATGAGCCGGTGTATTGCAGGTTTTCGGGCTTCAGATACACTTGCGCTTCGGGGTTGAGTTTTGTAACACCAATCAGTTTCGGGTGGCGTGCCACGTTCTGGAGCACTTCAGCTGCCCGATACACTTCAGCAATATTGAGTTCGGCCATGATAAATAAAATAGATGTATTTTATACGTGCAAAGTTATGCAAAAATATGTGGATTGGCAATCTTTGTTGTTTTATTAATCTTGAAGCTTGAATGCAATGGGTAGAGTGTACCAAACGTTTACCGGATGGCCGTTCATCTTGCCCGGCTCGAATTTAGGAAGAGATTTCACAACGCGAACAGCTTCCTTGTCGAGATCCGGATCCTTGCTGCGGACAACCTTGACCTGTCCGATGGAACCGTTCTTGGTAACGATAAACTGCACGGTCACACGACCCTGAATGCCGTTTTCCTGAGCGACGGCAG
>CAJJOX010000225.1 GCA_905193485.1 uncultured Porphyromonadaceae bacterium
CATTATCGGGACGGCTATCTTTATATGGCCTACCTGCTATCGCGGACGGTTGTACGGTTGCCGTCATTGAAGCAGGGCGGATTGTTTTACGCTTTCTCAAAGCGTTTATTTTCCCTTCGTTTCCGTCGGCTCCCAGACATATAGCCGGTCCGACGGTCTGATCTTCGATCCTACGCGCAGCGAGAAACTTTCACCTTTCACAGCCTTCTCCACCGGCTTTAGGTCTACGCGCAGTTCCTCGACAGTCATTATTATAGCACCTGTCGTCGGCCCTGTGATGATGATTTCGTCACCGACGCGCACCTCTCCGGCCTCGACATAAAATTCCGCCACACCGAGCTTCGAAAAATAACGCACGCCCTTGGCTGCGTAGCGCTTCACCCGCGTGGCGCTCGACCCGTACTTGCCCGACCATTCGCCGAGTCGCTGTCCGAGATAATAGCCGTTCCAGAAACCGCGGTTGAATATCTTTTCAAGGCGGGCGTCCCATTCCGCCACCTTTTCTTTGCCGTAGGTTCCGTCACAGAGTGCCTCAAGAGCCTGTGAATAGCATTCCACAGCCGTATGGACATACTCCGGGCCACGCGCGCGCCCCTCGATCTTGAATACACTGACGCCGGCATCTGCCATGCGGTCAAGAAAATGGATGGTCTTCAGGTCTTTGGGCGACATGATATATTTGTTTTCGATGTCGAGTTGATCGCCTGTTTCGCGGTCAGTCACCGTGTAGCCGCGGCGGCATATCTGTGTACACGCCCCGCGGTTGGCGCTCGAATTCATTTCATGAAGGCTCAGGTAGCACTTTCCCGACACTGCCATGCACAATGCTCCGTGACAGAACATCTCTATGCGCACCGGCTTGCCGTGCGGACCTCGGATGTCCTCGTCGATTATGGCACGGTGTATGGCCGTCACCTGGTCCAGATTCAGTTCGCGGGCCAGCACGACGACATCGGCGTATGTGGCGTAAAATCTCACGGCTTCTATGTTGGTGATGTTGCACTGTGTCGAGATGTGCACTTCCACACCTACGCTGCGTGCGTAAGTGATCGCCGCTATGTCCGACGCTATGATGGCCGATATGCCCGATTCTGCCACGGCATCTATCACTGTCCGCATCTTCGCAAGCTCGTTGTCGTAGATGATCGTGTTGACAGTAAGATACGATTTCACTCCGTGGGCATCGCACGTTTCGGCTATCTTCCGGAGATCGTCAAGCGTGAAGTTAACCGACGAACGGGCGCGCATATTCAGCCCTTCGACACCGAAATATACCGCGTCTGCGCCCGCGTTGATGGCGGCGTAGAGCGATTCGTAGCTCCCCACCGGAGCCATGATCTCAAAATCCTTACGTTGCATTGCTGTTATGTTGTCTTAAAAAGCTGGCGCGGGATTGTCTTTCCCGCGCCAGCCGGCTTATTTCTTGTCTTGTTATTTCTTGGAGAAATAGAATGTGAATGTGCGCGGTTCGACCGGAACATAATATTTTTCGAGCACGTCAGGTCCGCAGGTCGCCGTGCCGACGCCCGTCTGCTCGGCATCCAGATGCACAGTCACCTTGTCGCCTGCCACAGCATCGCTCTGATGCTGCGCTTTCATAAGCATGGCGTCAGGGTAGGGGTAGGCGCTGAACTGGAAGAGTCCTTCGCTTGAGGTCACGCGCACATCGCCCCCGTTGAACGTCGCATAGCGGGTCTGCACATGATTGCCGGCCGATTTTGGCTTCACATACAGGTGGAAGTCTTTCTCCGGATCTACGGTATATGTGCCGATTCGTCCTGCCGACATGCGGTCGACATAGCTCTCGCCCGACCGGCCCAGATAGGTCACTGATGTGCATTCACTGCGTGGCATCGTGTAGGTCAGGCCAAGACGCGGAATGTTGTGTATCATCGCTGTGTCGGGGGTGAAGCTGCAGCTGATGGCGAAATCTCCCGACGCATCGACGGCATAGGTATATTCTACCCTGCCTATCACTTTGCCCATGCGGTTCAACAGTTCGGCATCGGTTTTCACCACGTTGTTCTTGAACGTCATGCCTGTCAGTCGTGAGTTAACGCTGTCAAGACCCTCTTCGACCCACTTCCGGTTCTTGCCGGCCCATGTGTTGAGGTCGTTTTCGGTCGGCACGCGGTAGATGGTCAGTGCTATCGGTGAGTTCAGTAGCTCGCGGCCGCCGATGGTCAGACCGTCGACCAGCCCCGTCGATGGATTGACGGTAAAAGTGGTGCCCGATTTGGAGGTGTAGCTGTTGGTCTTGCCGTTGCGTTTCAGTTTTGCGGCCGTGAACGACGGAGCATAGCTCCCGACAGCTGTCAGTTCAAACTGGTCGTAGGCCACTTCATCGCCGCTCCTCACAAACGCTGCGTCATGCTTCGGACGCCAGCTCAGATCAAGGAATGCCTCTCCTTCGGCGGGATTGAATGCGCCCAGACTCACCTCTTTGGTTTCGTAGGGCTTGCATGCGATCGTTTTTTCGCCCTCCTGAAGAGTCTTTCCTTCGGCGTCGGTCACTTTCCATACGAGCGTATATTGGTCAAGGTTGGTGAAATCAAACCAGTTTTTCACCTTTATCGTGAGCGTGCGGGCATCCACAAGCTGGCATTTGATATTCTGATAGATTTTCTTTACCTCTGCCAATGCCGGATGAGGTTCGCGATTGGCCTGTACGAGGCCGTTGCAGTTGAATGAGTTGTCGCTCGGCACATTCGCCGGGCCGTAGTCGCCTCCGTAGGCCCAGTATTTGCGTCCGTTAGGAGCGGTTTCTTCAAAGCCCTGGTCTACCCAGTCCCATACGCAGCCACCCTGAAGTTTCGGATATGCTTCGAAGAGATCCCAGTAGTCCTGAAGACCGCCTACGCTGTTGCCCATCGCGTGAGCATATTCGCAAAGGATATACGGGCGCACCTTGGTGGAATCGTCGGCATAGGCCTTTACGCCGGCATGATAGCCATACATCTGGGCGAAGATGTCGGAATTCCAGTCGTCAAGCGCACGTTCATACTGGATCGGGCGGTTGTGCTCTATCGATTTCATGAATTTATAGGCTTCTTCAAACACTATGCCGTTGCCGCATTCGTTGCCCAGTGAATAAAACACCACCGAGGCATTGTTTTTCGATTTCTGCCACATGCGGTTTTCTCGGTCTATGATGGCGCCGATCCATTCGGGGCATTTGGCCAGTGATTCTTCGCCGTAGCCGTAGCCGTGCGATTCGGCGTTGCATTCGTCGATCACGTAGATGCCGTATTTGTCGCACAGGTTATACCAGTAGCGGTCTTGCGGATAGTGGCAGTTGCGCACTGTGTTGATATTGTTCTGCTTGAGCAGCTCTATGTCTTTCAGCGCAAGTTCGCGGGGCACCGTGCGTCCCAGCGGCGAATGGGCGTGACGGTTGGTACCTTTGATCTTTATAGGCTGGCCGTTGAGCAGGTATAGGCCGTTTTTCACTTCCGAGGTGCGGAATCCCACATTGCAGCCTACTGTTTCTGTCACGTCGCCTTTCGGATCTATCAGATCCACGAGCAGTGTGTAGAGATTCGGGGTTTCGGCAGTCCATGCTTTCACAGCCGGGATCTCGGCCGCGGGGG
>CAJJOX010000226.1 GCA_905193485.1 uncultured Porphyromonadaceae bacterium
CGGTTCCCCGGCGGCCGCCCCGGCGGCGCCCTTTGTCTGCCCTGACGCAAGAGCCTCAGCCTTATGAGTGATGCTCAGAGCTTGCGGCACATAAACGTCCTCATCATCCTCCGGCACGGTGCTTTCATCCTCTGTCATCGCAGGCTCGGAAACGACAGTATCCTCAGACACATCATCGGCCATCGAAGAGATTGCAGCGATTTCGGGCTGCGGCGCCACATCAGGCTGCAGCCGAGCCTCTATCTCATCAAACGCCGCGAGCATCCCGCCGGCCGATGCCGGACGCTCGGCAATGCGGAACGAAAGCGAACGTTTCAGCAAGTCGCGCAACGGAGCGACCGTGTCGGCACCGAGCATCTCGTCGAGAATTGCATCGGTCACCTCGGCCGCGGCGGGAATCGTTTTGCCGGTCAGACAGAAAAGCATGGTGGCGGCAAGCGAATACACATCGGTGACGGGCGAAAACCGTGGCGCGCCGGCATACTGCTCGATAGCCGAGAAGCCGGCCGCCGGTCTGCGTGCGGATCCCGACAGCGAAACACCCGCGAGCATCACGTCACCATCGCCGTCCACCAATATATTGTCGGGGCTGATGCCGAAATGCGTCATGCCCGACGCATGAAGCGCCCCTGCGGCTTTCACCACTCCCCGCATCAACTCAAGCATGCGGCGTTGCGACAACGGACCGCCGGTGTCGACAAGCTCACGCAATGTCTTTCCGTCGAAGCGTTCCATCACCATGTAGCCTTTTGCGCCGTCGATAAACGCCTCCGTCACTTTGACCGCAGACACATCTTCAGACGCAAGCTGCCGAAAGATGCGATCAACCGACGCAACCAGATCGGGATCCGCCGCATCACATTCTTTCATGATCAGTCCAACGCCCGCATCGACGGCACGGACCTCATAGATGACGCCGGATTCCGTAACTTTGATTACACCTGTCACTTCATATTTTTCACGCGGCGAACGCACGACGGCGCCGACGGCAAGCAGTTTGTTTTCGTTGATGTTTCCCATTGTAGTGATGTGCTGATGTGCATTGCCCACAAAGATAACGTTTTTCATCCATAATCTCAATATTTTCCCGATACACTTCATCCACATTCATCGTCGGCGTCTCTTTCGGCAAAATTTCTTAACTTTGCATCTGTTATGCAACTCCTCCATCTGTCACTGACAAATTTTAAGAATATAGCTGAAACATCGCTCGACTTCTCACCCAAGATCAATTGTTTCCTGGGCAACAACGGCATGGGCAAAAGCAACCTCCTCGACGCCATCCACTATCTGAGTTTCTGCAAAAGCTTTTCGGGCATGACCGACGCCATGCTTCTGCGTCGTGGCGAAGATTTCGCGACCGCCCGCGCCCTCTACATGCGCAAAGGCATGGCTGAAGAACTCACCCTCGGACTGGCCCGCGGCCGCCGCAAAAGCCTGCGTCGCGCCGGCAAGGAATATACCCGTCTTAGCGAACACATCGGAACGTTTCCCCTTGTAATGGCCGCGCCGCAGGACATCGATCTCATCCGCGGAGCCGGCGAAGAACGCCGCCGGTGGATGGATATGGTCATTTCACAAAGCGATCACCGCTACCTCGACTCCCTCATACGCTACAACTCATCACTCGAGCAGCGCAACCGCCTGCTGCGCGACGGATGCGTGGACCATCTGCTCTACGACGCCGTCGAACTCGCCATGGACACCGCGGCCGCCTACATCACCGGCGCCCGCCGGGAGTGGGTGGCACGCCTCACCGACATCTTCACGCGTTATCATTCGGCCATCGCCGCCACTTCGGAAGATGAGGCCATCACCACCCCCCCCGCCACCTTCGCGCTTTATCATCCGGCCCCCGCCGCCACTTCGGAAGATGTGGCCATCACCTACCGCGACTCGACCGAAGAATCGGGAGCCACATCGCTCCGCGACGCACTCGACAACGCCCGGCGCCACGACGAAATCGTGCGCCACACATCGGTGGGTCCTCACCGCGACGACATCGACTTCTCGCTCGACACCATGCCCCTGCGACGCACCGGCTCGCAAGGCCAATGCAAGACCTTCACCATCGCGCTCCGTATGGCACAGCACGACTTCCTGCGCCACGCCACCGGCATGCGCCCCCTGCTGCTTCTCGACGACATCTTCGATAAACTCGACCGCGACCGCGTGGAACGCATCATGCGCCTCGTCACCGAAAAAGACACCTTCGGGCAGACATTCATCACCGACACCAACCGCCGTCACCTCGACGACATAATAGCCCTCACAGGCGGCGATTACCGCCTATGGTCGGTCGACAGAGGAGAGTTCACGCCTATTGACCCCGAACCACGCCAATGAAACGAACCGAGCCCAAATCATTTGCCGAGATATTCGACGAGCACATGGCTCGCGCCGGAGCCACCGACATCATGGCGCAACACCGCGCATGCTTTCTCTGGCCGGAGATCGTCGGGCCGGGCATCAACCGCCACACATACCGCCGCTATGTCGAATCCGGCGTGCTCCACATTTTCATATCCTCGGCTCCGCTTAAAAACGAGCTCGGATTTCATCGTGAACGCCTGATACGCCTGATCAACGATGCCGTCGGCTCAGAAGCCATCACCAACATAATTTTCCATTGAACCCATCCCACACCCCGCCACAAACCATGACTGCCACACCATCGCTTCTACCTTCCGACAATCCCCGCGTGCCCGCCGCCGTCCATCCGTTCCGGCATACCGTCGACCTACAGACACGCTTTACCGACATCGACCCTCTCGGCCACGTCAACAACAACGTTTACCTCGCATTCATGGACATGGCCAAACTCGACTACTTCGCCACGATCTCAGGCTCCGACACCGCCGACGTGCGCGACATCCGTGCCGTGGTCGTCAATGTCAACGTCGACTTCTTCGAGCCATCCTATTTCAACGAACCGCTGTGTGTCTGGACTGCCGTCACACGCATCGGTCACCGCAGCTTCACCATCGAGCAGCGCATCGTCAACCCGTCGTCGGGGCACACCAAATGCATCGGCCGCACGACTCTCGCCGGATTCGATCCCGCGACAGCCTCCGGCGCCGACCTCCAGCCGTCGCTCATAGCCGCTGTCGCCGCCTTCGAACAGCGCCCCGACCTGATGGCCGCCTCCGGCCGCTGATCGCCCGCCCTCCTTGTCGGCCGCCCTCCCCTGTCAATTCCGTCAGGGCGATTTCGCCACGGCGCGATATTCCTGTTGATTCGCTTGCGATTAGTCACACAAAATATTATCTTTGCGAGAGATAGACCAACGCCATGAAACGGTTCCTGCAATTTGTCATAGCGGTGGCGACGGTTTTGACAACGGTGTCAATGCGGCCGGTCATTGATAAAGAACGAAATTTCCCGCGCTGCGGTGACGTGCTCTCGGGGCTGTTTGACACGGAGTATACCTACGATGCGGCGGGAAACACGGTCAGCGACCTCAACCGCGGCATCACGGCTATGGTGTATGACGACAACAGCCGCCCGCGGCGGGTGGAGTTCACCGACGGATCGCAGA
>CAJJOX010000227.1 GCA_905193485.1 uncultured Porphyromonadaceae bacterium
GCGCGGAAGGCGTCCCCCCCGCGGCCCGGGGGCGGAGCCATGAACAATGTCGGAGCCGACTACTACGATCCCGACATAATCTACAAACGCACCCGCGGCGCAATCCAGTTGCTTAATCCCGCCGCAAAATAAGAAGCGCCATGAAAAGAATCCGATTATCACAATGGCTGGCCGGCACGCTGCTCATCGCTGCCGCCACAGCCTGCGACAACACCGATTATTCCGAAAAGTCGCCGTTCGACAATTCGGCCTATCTCAATGTCGCCGAAAACAAAAACACCGAAACTTTCACCTTCAACCGCCGCGTCACCGAACTGACAAAGACATTCTCCGTAAGACTCGCCTATCCGGCTCCCGCGGCCGTCACCGCGCAGCTGGCCGTCGATCCGTCGCTGACGGAAGTCTACAACGCTAAGAACGCCACCGACTATGCCGCGCTCCCGGCTGAATACTACGAGCTGTCGCAGTCCTCCGTGAACATTCCCGCCGGCAAGACCGTGTCGCCCGAAGTGGAGATACGCTTCCACAATCTCGATCAGCTGGAGATCGACGCCACCTACGTGTGCCCGCTGGCCATAACCACGGCGCAGGGTGTCGACGTGATGGAAGGCTCCAGAGTGATGTACTGGCTCGTGCGCCGCTCCTCCGCCATCACCTCCGCCATAAATCTCAGAAACGTGTATGTGGCAGTGCCGGGATTCGATCAGGGATCGCCCACGGCAGATATTGTTAACAATCTTTCGGCCGTGACGATGGAGTGCATAATCCGTCCCAATGCTTTCCAGAAAGATATTTCGTCGATCATGGGCATCGAGCAGTATTTCCTGATGCGTCTGGGCGACACTAATTTCGAACGTCAGCAACTTCAGACACAGACCACTTTCGGCAAATTCCCCGAGTCGTCGCGAAGCAAGGCTTTGCAACCTGGCCAGTGGTATCATGTGGCCCTTACATGGGATATCGCATCGGCCACCATCTGCTTCTATGTCAATGGCGAGCTGCAGAGCATCTCGACGGCCCACGGCAAGAGCGACCTCACATCCATCAGCCTCGGCGACAAAGCCCCCGACGGTGCCAACGGCAATGGCGGTGACTTCAACTTCTATTTCGGCCGCTCCTACGGCGAAAGCCACGATCCGAGCCGAATGTTCGACGGCGAGCTGTGCGAGGCACGCATATGGAGCGAAGCCCGCACGCTGGAGCAGATACGCACCATGATGTACGATGTTCCCGACCCGGCATCGCAGCCCACGCTTTGCGCCTATTGGAAATTCGACGAAGGCACCGGCACGGTGATCGAGGACAAATCCGGCCACAGCAACAACGGCGTTGTCATCCCATATTGGACCGATGCGACTTACACCGCGCAATACCCCAAAACCGATGCCGAACTTTGGCCCTCCGGAATCGAAGTCCCCAAACTTAACTTTGAATAATGCCCGACATAATGCATAATTCACAACCATCCTTAATGTACGGACGCGCCACCGGTGCGTCAGCAATCCGCATGGTATCGCACCTCGAATGATCCCGGAAAAATTCACTCGCCTGAAGCGGTGCCCCCACCACACACAATGTACGGACGCGCCATCGGTGCGTCAGCAATCCGCATGGCCCCGCCGCCCGGATGGTTCCGGAAATATTTCAATCGCCTGGGACGGACGCGCCAATGGCGGCGTCCCTACCACGGGATAATGGATTCGATGGCTGATTTCATCCATATCCGCATGGCCCCAAATTATGCATCATGAATGAAGCGATATGCATTCAAAAAATATTAATCTTTAAAATCACAACCACAATGCGAAAACTAAAATATCTGTCCGCAGCTCTCCTCACGGCGATCGCCCTGACCGCCTGCGAGGACGACCTCGCGGTCATAAACCCCGACCCCGGCCAGCCCTCCACTGCCCCGGACGAAACCGCCGACGTCAAAGGGTATTTCTCCAGTGATTTTTGTCCCAAAAGCGAGTTGGTCATATTTCCTCTCGGCGACTTACATGATGAGGAACGGGACCCGGCAGACAATATGAGATCTGACTACTTTAAATTTGTACTTCATAAGCCTGCCGAACATGACATTACTTTACGCGTAGACATGGAGCCAGATTATGCTAATTATGTAATCGATAACGGAATCGTCAAAAATGATCTTGCATCATATGTAAAGGAGAAATACAATCTGTTTCTTCCGTCCATGGTTTTCCCTGATGACAATGGAAAAAACATTGGATTACTTCCTCTATATTCCCTTAATGGTGAAAAATCCATAGACGTGACGATAAAAGCCGGTGAAACAGAATCAGAGTCGATAAACCTTTCAATCCAGACAGATAAATTCGGGCAATGGCCGAGTAGCGCGTATCTGTTCCCGTTCCGTGCTGTAGAAGTTTCAACAGGAGAAACTTATGGCGAAATTTACTATTATGCTGTGAGCCGTGCGGATGACGCTGCGGTTGGAAACAAAGGTTTTGTAGCAATAGGCTATATTGATACTGAAGTGATGAATCCTTTGATAGTAAACGAACTGCCGTTTGAGATAACCACTACAAGAAGAAAGCCAAGACCGACAGAAAAAACAACCATTTATAAAGGAAAGCTTTATGATATTATTAACTTACGCACGGCTACGATTAAGGAATCTGACGGTAAGGCCCAACTCGCTTATACCTCTGACATGGAGTATGTGCTTAAGCATAGCTCCAAGTATATAGCTCCGTTACAGAAAAATGACATAAAAGTGTGCCTGACCATAAAAGGAGGCGGTAACGGTCTCGGTTTTTCAAACATGACTTCGGACCAGATCGCAGATTTTGTCACTCAGTTAAAAGTGGCCGTTGACATGTATGGACTTGATGGAATCAACCTTTGGGACGAGGGCGCCGGTTATGACAATTTGGGCGCAGCTCCGGTCAAAGCCGAATCCTACGCCAAACTCATAAAAGCCATTAAAAACGCTATGCCTGACAAACTGCTGACTCTCGTCGACACTCGTTCGACAACGGAAGTCTTGTGTAATGAAGTTGAGGGGATTAAGGTAGGTGACTACATCGATTATGCATGGAGTGATTTAGAGAAATTTGTAGACCCTTATTCTGAAAACTCATCCATAAAACCCTTATCCGGCTTAATGGCTGAAAAATATGGCTCAGTTTTCATGCGTGATTTTACAAGAATACCGGAAACAGAACTTGAACTAATTGATGAAGCTATGTCAAATATGGAATCAGAAGTATATCTTGCGGTAGCGATGGATATACCATATTATGATTATATAAGGGAAGCAGACCATTGGCAAATGCCATGGACTTTAATAGCAAGTTTGAAATACCCCAATATCAGGAATTCTACAACTGATATAAGAACTAGTTCAAGTGTTAGTCAAACAAAAATAACTGCAGATTATTATGCATTCAAAAAAGACTGGTAAAATATAAGATTGGTTAAATTCACAATTAAGGTACAATTACCCAACCCTTCTCAGGGGGGCGTCGATGCGAATCGCCGCCCCCCATTTTTCCTCCATC
>CAJJOX010000228.1 GCA_905193485.1 uncultured Porphyromonadaceae bacterium
AAATAACCATAGCCGGAATAATCACAGAGCTCTGGCCCCCCGCAACGTACAGTCCGAAACTGCCGGCATTAGGCAATAGGCACATCACCACCACTGCAATCGCCGCTCCAAGAAGCAGATAGGGCAACCGCCGGCCAAGCCGCGTCCAAGTGTGATCTGATGCCGAACCAATGATTGGCTGAACGATAATGCCCATCAATGGAGGCAATATCCAGAAATAACTAAGATTGTGCGGGTCGGCGCCAAGCGTGGCAAAGATGCGCGAAATGTTGGCGCTTTGAAGCGCATAGGCTATCTGCACTCCGAAAAATCCGAAGCTCAGATTCCACAGCTTCCAGAAGCCCAAATCAGGCTTTGAAGTTAATTGACTCATAATCAGCTAGAATAAGAAAGCGATTGCACTCGCAAAAGTATGATATAAATTTAAGTGAGATTTCGTAAACTTTGAGAATGACGCAACTCATCTCTCGGTATCATCCGGATCCATGCCTCCGCATGTGATCACCCCAAAGGTCCTGTAAAGGCAATTTTACTGGCGCACAAGCGAATATAGCCAGCGAATCTCTTCAGCCCAAAGGCTGACATCGGGAGTTTCAAGAATCAGCGGAATCGAATCAAGGCGGGGATCATTCATCATCATTTCAAAAAAATCAGTTCCGATCATCCCTTTGCCAAGCGATTCATGGCGGTCGACACGCGACGCCAGTCCCTTCTTGGTGTCGTTGATGTGCATGGCACACAGATACCTGAATCCGACAGACCGGTCAAATTCAAGCCAGGCCTGCTCGTATCCGGCAGGAGTGGACAGGTCGTAACCGGCAGCAAATGCATGACATGTGTCAATGCACACTCCCACGCGATCCTTATCTTCAACTCCGTTTATTATGTGTCGCAGCTGGTCGAATGTGAAACCGAGATTGGTCCCCTGTCCGGCCGTGTTTTCTATGACAGCCTTCACACCTTTTGTCTGCGACAACGCAAGGTTGATTGACTCCGCGATGCGGTCAAGACATTCGTCCACTCCTATCCGGTTCAGATGACTGCCTGGATGGAAATTCAGCAAAGTCAATCCGAGCTGCTCGCAACGATGCAGCTCATCAAGAAACGCAGCACGTGATTTGGCCAATCCCTCCTCATCAGGAGATCCGAGATTGATCAGATAACTGTCGTGGGGCAGGATATGAGCGGAGTCATATCCCAATCGTGCACAATTGTCTTTAAATGCCTGAGCCTCGGCATCGCCGATGGCCTTGGACTGCCATCTCGACGGATTGCGGGTGAACAATGCGAACGCTTTCGCGCCTATTTCATGCGCATTAAGCGGCGCGTTGCTTACGCCGCCTTCCACCGAAACATGAGCTCCTACATATTTCATTATTCCCTTTATGGCTTGTAGTTATGGAATTAATACTATATGCCTGACTTCAGGAAACACCCTGCAAATAGGCTACAGATTTAGAATCACACTACAAATCTACTACATTTTGTTTAACTTTTCATCATCTCATGACAAAAAATGAAAAGAAAAGTGTTTATCTTTGCAATAATAATTTTATTATCCAATCAAAATTGCTTGTCAATGTTAGTAATTGGTATTGCAGGAGGCACCGGCTCGGGTAAAACCACAGTGGTCAACAAAATCATCAAAAGCCTCCCCGCCGGCGAGGTTGCTGTGCTCCCACAGGATTCATATTATAAGGATTCCAGCCACATACCCCCCGAAGAAAGGAGTAAAATCAACTTCGATGAACCGGCCGCAATCGAGTGGCCCCTTCTTGTCGAACAGCTCAAGGAACTCAAAGAGGGACATGCCATAGAAATGCCGACATATTCCTATCTCACATGCACAAGGCAAGAAGCCACCGTCACCATCGAACCGCGCGACGTCGTCATTGTCGAAGGAATCCTCGTGCTTAACGATCCCCTGCTGCGCAGCATGATGGACGTGAAAGTGTTTGTCGATGCCGACGCCGACGACCGCCTCATACGTGTGATAGCACGCGACTGCGTCGAACGCGGCCGCACACCGATGATGGTGATCAACCGCTATCAAGACGTGCTTAAGCCAATGCACTCGATGTATATCGAACCCTCGAAACGTTTCGCCGATCTAATTGTGCCGCAGGGCGGAAACAATACCGTGGCCATCAATCTCCTCACCGACTACATTGAAGCGCGTCTGCGCAAAAGCAAACATCACACCCGCCAATGAACACTCCTAACAACGACGACATCGAAAACGCCTCGTTCGAGCTTACGGAACCGACAGAATACGTGTCTGCAGACAACTCCACGGAAGACACTGCGGAAAACACGACCGAAGACGACAAGATGGTGCTTAGGACCGATAATCTCGTAAAAAAATACGGCCAACGCACAGTCGTAAATCACGTGTCGATCGACGTAACACAAGGTGAAATCGTAGGACTTCTCGGACCCAACGGCGCCGGCAAGACCACGACTTTCTATATGACTGTCGGCCTGATCACACCCAACGAAGGGCAGATTTTCCTGAACGATATCAATATCACAAAATATCCCGTTTATAAACGTGCCCGTCTTGGCATAGGCTATCTGGCACAGGAGCCTTCGGTTTTTCGAAAAATGACCGTGGAGGACAATATCCGATCAGTTCTTGAAATGACCGGCACATCAAAAGAATACCAACACGAAAAGCTCGAAACACTTCTTGAGGAATTTAATCTCGTCGACCGCCGAAAAAACTATGGTGACCGCCTGTCGGGCGGCGAACGCCGACGCACCGAGATAGCCCGGTGTCTGGCCATCAATCCCAAGTTCATCATGCTCGACGAGCCGTCCCTCGGCCTCGCGCCGCTGCTGGTCAACACCATTTTCGATACCATCCGCGAGATCAAGGCCATGGGCAAGACCATTCTGCTCGTGGAGCAGAACGCGCTCAAGGCGCTTTCCGTCGCGGACAACGCCTATGTTCTCGAACAGGGCCGCATCACCAAGTCCGGCCCGGGCAAAGAACTGCTCAAGGACCCCGCCATCGCGGAGGCCTATCTCGGCAAGGCGGCTCGCTGAGCCGAACCATAAATTTTGGAGGTAATTCCCAATGGCTAAAACGGCACAGGATGTCATGCAGCTCATTCGTGAGCAGGGCATCAAGATGGTCGATTTCAAAATGGTCGATATCAACGGCCAGTACCGCCATGTGACCATTCCCGCCCAGAATTTTACCGAAGCGACCATGACCAACGGCATCGGCTTCGACGCCTCGAACTACGGCTATGCCGTGGTCGAAAAGAGCGACATGGTCTTTATTCCCGACCCCGCTACCGCGCAGATCGACCCCTTCTGTGAGGTCTCCACCCTGTCGATGACCGGCAACGCCATGATCATCGACTACCCCCACAACCGCCCGCTCGACCAGTATCCGCGCAACATCGTGCTGGCAGCGGAGCAGTATATGCGTGATACCGGCATCGCCGACACGATGC
>CAJJOX010000229.1 GCA_905193485.1 uncultured Porphyromonadaceae bacterium
GGTCGGGACGCCACCGGGCAGGGTGCCGCCGGCCGTTACACCATTGTTAAAGAAGGCAAGTTTAATTCCGCGGTAATGAATGTGCCGGCCATTGACCTCAAGGCACCCGCCATCCGCCCGTCGGAAACCACTATAAACCTGATTGGCGGAGGGGCCCTTTCACGTGCAGCTTCATCATTCACCTATGATCTGGCCAACGTGCCGTCGGAATACCGTTACGAGTCATCGCTTGTGAGTGATTTCATTGTAAGCATCGACCATATCGGATGCGATCTGTCACTGAAGATCGACATCACTTTGCGAGGTCTGGAATCAAAGGTCAGGAAAATATCTTTATCCGACGTTGTGTTTCAACTACCCAAGGGCCTCGACATCACAGCCGACGAAGGAGGGACTTACGATCCGGTGACGGGTCTGATGCGTATGCCCGACCGTGTGATTTCCGGCAATAAACTGACGCTTCAGTTTGCCGCCTCGGGGGTTAACTTCATTCAGGCTGACGGCAAATATGACTATGACGAATCGAGCGTTTCTGTCACCGGCAGCCTGTTCATCAAAGAGGGCAAAGCTACCGTTTCGGCATCCGATGTCACGACGTCGGACGCAACACTGCCCGCCAATGTCACTCTCCGCACGGAATATACACTTTCCGATGCGCACGTCACTACCTTCAGCGGCAAGGTCCGCTACTCGATCTCCGACAGCAATCTCACTGACATCGATCTGTCCACGCTTCCGGATGTGCTGTCACAGCAGTCGACCGATCTTACTTTCGTAAATCCTATGGTCTACCTCCATATCACCAATCCGCTCCAGGGATACGGGCTTTATGCCCGCACCGGTCTGGAAGTGACGGCATTCCATGGCAATAATACTGACATTTACTCGCTTGACAATCCATGGTTCCAGATCGGGCCTGAACAAAACGACGGTGAATACAACTTCTGTCTTTCCCCAAACATGCCGGAAACAGGTGACCCGGACTTTGCGCCGGCCACACACGTAGGCTTCGCCGATCTTGCCGATGTGCTCAGTGGCAACGGAATCCCCGATCGCCTCTCCATCAGCCTTATCGATCCGAACATTCCGACACAGAATGTCAAGAATTTCCGGCTCGGCACCGATCTCGGAGCTCTTGACGGTAAATACCGTTTTGTCGCTCCACTTAAGTTCGGGGCCGGATCGACCATTGTCTATGCCGACACAATCAGCGGATGGATGAGCGAAGATCTTGAAAATCTCACAATTCGCTCACTTGAGGTGAGTCTGACCATAGACACCGACATTCCGGTAGAAATAGACTTTACAGGCTATCCCATAGGCACTGACGGCCGGCAGATAGGCAATGTCGAGATCACGGGAGCTAACGTCGATGCCAATGCATCATCACAAAAGGTGACCATTAAAATCACCGGAGAGATCCGCGGTCTTGACGGCATCAGATTCGAGGCCCGTGCGAAGGCCACGTCGGGCGACGCCCTCAGACCCGACATGACGATACGCCTGCGAGACATACGCCCGCGCGTTTCAGGATATTATGAGAAAGAACTTTAATATACGCACCATTCATCCGCAATCATCATGACAAATAAAATACGTACGGCAGCCATCATCACCATGATATGCGCTACCGCCGCCGTTACGGCACAGAACACACGCTCGGGGTATTTTCTGGAGGACTACACTTATCGCTTCCAACTCAACCCGGCGATGGACAACAGCAAGGGATTTATCGCAATGCCAGCCCTCGGCAACATGAATGTGTCCATGAACGGGACGCTGAAAGTCAGCGATGTGATATATAATGTCGATGGCAAAACCACCACATTCCTCAATCCCGGTGTAAGCGCTCAGGAGGTGATGGACAACATCAGCGACAAAAACCGTATAGGCGCCGATCTGCGTGTCACGATACTCGCCGCCGGATTCAAGGCCTGGGGAGGTTACAACACCATATCGCTCAGCGCACGCGCATCGCTTGAAGCCCAGTTGCCCGGATCGATTTTCTCTCTTGCCAAGGAAGGTGTGACCAACCGCACTTATGACATTTCAAATCTGCGTGCGTTCGGCAACGCCTACGGCGAACTTGCATTCGGACATTCGCATGCGATAGGCGACAAATGGCGTGTGGGCGGTGCCCTGAAACTGCTTGTGGGCGGCGGCTATCTCGATGCGCGCCTCAACAGGGCCGACCTGACTCTCGGCGAAAACGACTGGACCATAACCACTGACGCAGAAATAAGCGCCAATATAAAAGGGCTGAGATACAAAACCGACATCAACGACAAAACCGGGCACCGCTACGTGAGCGGGGCTGAGATCGACGGCGGTGGCATCAATGGTTTCGGCTTGGCCGTGGATCTCGGAGCCGTCTATAAACCGTCGCGCGACTGGACTGTCAGCGCCGCTTTGCTCGATCTGGGATTCATCAACTGGTCCAACAACATGGTCGCCTCCACCAACGGCGTCAAGACATTCAACACAGACCGCTACACTTTCAATGTCGACGATGACAAGATCAATTCTTTTGAGAATGAATGGGAAAAGATGAAGGACGATCTGTCGGCACTTTACGAGCTTGACGATATGGGCGATACCGGATCAAAAACAAGAACGCTGGGCGCCACGCTCAATCTCGGAGTGGAGTACACGCTCCCCGTCTACCGCCGTCTGTCGTTCGGACTCCTCAACACCACCCGCTTACAGGGCGAGTACACATGGACCGACTTCCGTCTGTCGGCAAACATAGCACCGGTCAAATGCTTCGACGCATCAGTCAACATGTCGGCCGGAACCTACGGCGTAGGCTTCGGATGGCTTCTTAATTTCCATGTCACCGGCTTCAATTTCTTCGTGGGCATGGACCGTACCATGGCAAAGGTGACCAAGCAATTCGTGCCGCTCAACAGCAACGCATCCGTCAACCTCGGCATCAACTTCCCCTTCTGACCCCGGCACTATCTGAGTAAATGATTGAAGATAAAATGGCACGGGATTATCAGCGCGAGTATACGCCCGACATGATCGGGCGGCTCGAGGAGAATGAAGTATTTGTGTTCGGCAGCAACCTTGCGGGGTTCCATGGCGGAGGGGCGGCCCGGACCGCGCTCAATAAGTTTGGCGCCGTGTGGGGCAAGGGTATCGGGATGCACGGGCTTCACCGACAGGGAGATAGCCCCGCTTTTCGCCGCAGCCGTCAACGTGCCCAACATCATACTGCCGCGCCAGTTCGTCGAGGTGCTCTGAGCGGACCTGCGAGAGCCGTCGTAAGAGCCAGAGCGATTATACAGGTTAACGGATGCGGAGCCAGTCGGCCGGAGCATCGGGCTCGGAAGGAACCGCAGCGGGCTCAGCGACCGGAACGGTGTCGCGCGGCGCGGGTTGTGAGGGAGTCGCGCCGGCAGTTGTGACGGCCGGAACGGGATCGGGGGGGGGGTGGGGGGGGGG
>CAJJOX010000230.1 GCA_905193485.1 uncultured Porphyromonadaceae bacterium
CGTTCCAGTAACTGTCGACGCCGTCGAACCCGGATCGGCCTACTACCCGATACGGCTTACACTCACCGACGATCGGGGTGCGAAATTCCGCCTCTACATGTCGGTCGGCTCAACGATATCCATGCCCCGCAAATTCGCATCGATGTTTTCGCTCACCGACCCGCACGCCAGACATCCCGCCATCACCGATGCCAACTGGGCGCTCATTATCGAAGGCCGAGTGGCTCAAGGCATGACACGCGATGAATGCCGGCTCGCCATGGGGACTCCGGCCAACATCGACCGGCAGACCGGCTACAGCGTGCTTCGCGAGATCTGGACCTATGACGGCGGACGATTCCTCGTGTTCGACGACGGCATCCTCGAAACATTCCGGCTGTGAATCACATTTCATGAAGCGATGAACGGAATACGCCTCACATTCTTAGGAACAGGCACCTCGACCGGTGTGCCTATGATCGGCTGTAAGTGTCCGGTGTGCCGTTCATCCGACCCGCACGACAGCCGTCTGCGGGCGTCTGCGCTTGTCGAAACAGGCGGACGGCGGCTTCTCATCGACTGCGGTCCCGACTTCCGTCAGCAGATATTGCGTCTGGAAAGCCCGAGGCTCGACGCCCTGCTCGTCACGCACACCCACTACGACCATCTCGGCGGAATCGACGATCTCCGTCCCTATTGCATTCGCGAGGGCGGATTTCCGGTTTATTGCCGCCACGATGTTTCCGCCGACATCCACACACGCATGCCCTATTGCTTCGGTCCGCAACACTATCCCGGTGCCCCAAACTACGATATCCACATCATTACCGATGAACCGTTTTTGGCCGCCGGCATTCCCGTCACACCCCTTCCGGTGATGCACACCAAGACGCTACGCATCACCGGATTCCGCATCGGCGCACTCAGCTATATCACCGACTGCAAGACAATGCCCGACCGCACCCTCGGACTACTGAAAGGCACACACACCCTTGTCATCAACGCGCTGCGTTTCAAAGAACACCCATCACATCTGAACATCGCGGAAGCTCTCGACGTTATAAAGGCAGTGAAACCCCGGAGAGCGCTGCTCACGCACATCTCCCACGACCTCGGCCTTCACGCCACGGTTGACCGTCAGCTTCCGGACGGCGTCCAGCTTGCCTTCGACGGGCTCACCATCGAAATTTAGCTTCTTATAAAACGCAATTTACAATGAACAGAGTGACTTTCCTTGACAACAGCGGCTTTATCGTAGCCACTGACGATGTGATCATGGTGTTTGATTATTATCGCGATCCGGCGCATGCCCTGCACCGCACCCTCGATCAGAACCCGGACAAACCGGTGGTGTTTTTCGTCACACATCATCATCCCGACCACTATAACAAATCGATATTCGAGCTCGCGCAGAACCACAAACGCACTTACGTGCTGTCAAATGACGTGTATCCGCAGAATGTACCCGACAATCTCGCCGTAGCCGGCATGAGCAAGGGCGACGTGATCGAGGGTCTGCCGGGTTCGCTCTCGGTCAAGGCTTTCGGATCGACGGATGCCGGAGTCAGCTTCCTTGTCATCACACGCACGGGAGAAAAAATATTCCATGCCGGCGATCTCAACGACTGGCACTGGCAGGATGAGGCCTCGATGCGCGAGGTTGAAAAGGCGAGCAGCCAGTTCCGCACGATAGTCAACCGCATCGCCGAGGAAGTGCCGACGATCGACATCGCATTCTTTCCGGTGGATGTGCGCCTCGGATCAGACTATGCACGCGGAGCCCGCGAATTTCTGACTGCCGTGAAAGTGCGCGACTTCTTCCCGATGCACTTCAAGGGCGACTATCATAAAGCCTGCAACTTTACCGCCTACAATGTGGAAGGCACTGCATTCCATTGCCTCCATACCCCCGGTGAATCGATCGAGCTCTGACAAGGCATCACCATACCACAAAAGACAAGCGTGGCCGCGCGGATTATGATTCCTGACGCGGCCACGCTGTTTTCCATACCGGGGTTTATCCCACCGGCAATCAGAGTTGCGATTCCGGATCGAGATTTGCGCTCTCGATATCCTTGAAATAGCGGTAAGTGCCTACCTTAAGCTCTTCGCAAGCCGCATCGTCGGCCACGATGATTGCTTTGGGATGCATCTGCAGGGCAGAGATGGTCCACATCTGCGAAATGCCTCCCTCGACGCCATGACGCAAAGCGCGCGCCTTGTTGTGGCCGTTCACGATAAGCATGACGCTCTTTGCCGCCATCACAGTGCCTACTCCGACAGTAAGAGCCGTCTTGGGAACGAGATCGACATTATTGTCAAAGAAACGCGAGTTGGCGATGATGGTGTCGCGTGTCAGAGTCTTCATGCGTGTCTTCGATGTGAGAGCCGAGCCGGGTTCGTTGAATGCGATGTGTCCGTCGGGACCGACGCCGCCCATAAACAGGTCGATGCCACCGTAAGAAGCGATCTTTGCCTCATAAGCGGCGCATTCAGCCAAAGGATCGGCTGCGTTGCCATTGAGGATATTGACATTTTCAGGAAGAATATCGATCTGATTGAAGAAGTTTGTCCACATGAAAGTGTAGTAGCTCTGCTCATGGTCGCGGGGAATGCCGCAATATTCATCCATATTGAAAGTCACAACATGTCTGAAAGACACCTTGCCTTCCTTGTTGAGCTTGATAAGCTCGCGATACATTCCGAGGGGTGAGCTTCCGGTGGGGCAACCGAGCACAAACGGATGCTCGGCCGTCGGATTGGCTTCGTTGATACGTGCGGCGACATAGCGTGCAGCCCATTGCGATACTTTCCCGTAGTCGGGTTCGATGATCAGTCTCATAATCTGTTTAGGTATTTTGATTTTGGTTTGCGTTATTATGATTATGATGCAAAGATAATAAATTGCTCGTCGCATTCCGCGCCACGGCACATTTTTTTGGCAATTTTTTTTAGAAAAAATAAATAAACAATTAACTTTGTAAATCAAAACCATCAATACAGATCATGAAAACCAATCTCAGTTCACAGATCAAACTCGACCGCATTCCGCGGCGATATTATGATCCACAGGGTGAAATCGAATTCACCGCACTCACCAGAGAAGAAAAGGTCTACACCCGGATTTTTGAGACCGTAAACGACGGAAGCCGCTATCTTGCCGAAAGCATCGTGCGTTACATCAACCGCTACGTGGCAGAAAAAGGCAAATGCGTTCTCGCACTCGGCGCCGGCAACGGCACCCACAGCGTCTATGCCGAGCTCATCAAGCTATACAAAGAAGGCAAAGTGAGCTTCGAGAACGTGATCGTCTATAACATCAGCGAATTTTTCCCGCTGCTCCCCGACGGTCCGAGCACGATGAAACGCCTGAGCGAGCTTCTGCTTGACCAGATAAACATCAAAGCCGAGAATATCCGCACCATCGATCCGGCCATCTCGAAAGAAAACATGTATGAATACTGCA
>CAJJOX010000231.1 GCA_905193485.1 uncultured Porphyromonadaceae bacterium
CCCACAACCCCCCCTCCGCCCACCATAGGAAGGGCGTTGTAGAGCGACGCGCGGAAACCGCCTACCGAACGGTGTCCCTTGATTCCCACAATACCCTTTGTCGAGCAGAAGTCGATGAAGTCTTTTTCAAGATCCTTGTATTCGGGTGTCATGACAAAGCATACGTTCATGATCGAACGGTCGGCTGGATCGGTGACCGTCCCCTCAAACATGCGGCTGGCGTCGATGGCGTCATAAAGACGGGCAGCCTTTGCAAGATCGAGTTTTTCAAGCTCTTTCACCCCGCCGAGCTCTTTATAGTAGCGGAGGGTCTGGAGGGCTGAGAAAATGGGAAGCACCGGAGGAGTGTTGAACATCGATCCTTTTTTCACGTGGGTCCGATAGTCGAGCATCGTCGGTATGGCACGATCCACATGTCCGAGGGCGTCCTCCTTGACAATCACGATGGTCACACCGGCGGGGGCAAGGTTTTTCTGAGCGCCGGCATAGATGAGATCATACTTTGAAACATCGACCGGACGCGAGAAAACATCACTCGACATATCAGCCACCAGAGGCACTTTCACATCGGGATCATACCTCATTTCCGTGCCGTAGATGGTGTTGTTGGATGTAAAATGAAAATAATCGGCATCGGCGGGCACTTCATAACCCTTGGGGATAAATGTGAAGTTGGCGTCTTTCGACGATGCCACGACGTCGACCTCCCCGAAGAGGCGGGCTTCCTTGATGGCATTCGACGCCCATGTGCCTGTTTCGAGATATGCGGCTTTCTTTTTGAGAAGGTTGTAGGGCACCATGCAGAACTGCATGCTGGCGCCTCCGCCAAGGAACAGCACCGAATAGCCTTCGGGCACGTCGAGAAGTTCCTTCACAAGAGCCATGGCCTCATCTATCACGGCCTGGAATTCCTTGCTGCGGTGCGACACCTCGAGGATCGACAGTCCGGTATCCGCAAAGTTGATTATAGCCTCGGCTGTGTTTTTGATTGTATACTGGCTCAGAATCGAAGGGCCGGCATAAAAATTGTGCTTTTTCATCGCTTTATTTTTTTATTAGTTTGAATTTCCGTTTTGACGACCCGGCCAAATGCCGCTATCGACAGGCAAATTTAATGAAAAAATCAACCGGATGCAAGCCATTTTGCCGCAAATATGCCATACCGCGTGACGCATGACGGCATGACGGCAATGATGTTCGGGCCGGATACCGTCACGGTCGTTTCCGACCCTCGACGCATCCGGCCCGAAGCAGTATGATTGTGTTATATGTGGCTTGTCAGAGGATTCCCTGTGCCATCATGGCGCGGGCCACTTTCATGAAACCGGCCACGTTGGCGCCTTTCACATAATTGATATAGCCGTCGGCTTCTTTGCCGAACAGCTCACACTGGTGATGGATCTCCGCCATGATGCCTTTGAGCTTGGCGTCGACTTCCTCGGCGGTCCATGAAAGCTTCTGCGAGTTCTGGGCCATTTCGAGTCCCGACACCGAAACACCGCCGGCATTAGCGGCCTTCCCGGGGGCATAGAGTATCCGGGCGGATATGAACTCTTTGATAGCCTCGGGGGTGGAAGGCATATTGGCACCCTCGCTCACGGCTATGCATCCCTGAGCCAGAAGCGCGCGGGCATCATCGCCGTCTATTTCGTTCTGCGTGGCCGACGGCATCGCGATGTCACATTTCACACGCATCCATGGGCGCTCGCCGGCGAAATACTCACAGCCGTATTCTTCGGCGAATTCTCTGATTCGGCCACGGTAGATGTTCTTGAGCTTGAAAATATAGTCGAGCTGCTCGCGGGTAATGCCGTCGGGCACATATATTGTGCCGTCGCTGTCGCTCATCGACACCACTTTGGCTCCGACCTGAAGCAGTTTCTCGGCAGTGTATGTGGCCACATTGCCCGATCCGGAGATAGCCACACGCTTGCCCTTGATGTCGATGCCGCGGGTCGCAAGCATGGAAAGAAGGAAGTAGACATTACCATAGCCTGTCGCTTCGGGACGGATGAGCGAGCCTCCGAATTCGCGGCCTTTGCCGGTGAACGTGCCCGTGAATTCCTGAGCCATTTTCTTGTACCACCCGTACATGTATCCGACCTCACGACCGCCGACGCCGATATCTCCGGCCGGAACATCGGTATCCGGACCGATCTGACGCCACAGTTCGGTAATGAACGCCTGACAGAAGCGCATCACCTCCATATCGCTCTTGCCGCGCGGCGAAAAGTCGGATCCGCCTTTGGCTCCGCCCATCGCAAGCGTAGTGAGCGAGTTTTTGAATGTCTGCTCGAAGGCAAGAAACTTCAGGATCGACTGATTGACCGACGAATGGAAACGGATGCCGCCTTTGTACGGACCGATGGCGTTGGAGTGCTGGATACGGTAGCCCATATTGTTCTGCACCCTGCCGCTGTCGTCCACCCACGACACGCGGAACGAAAAGATACGGTCGGGTATACAGAGCCGCTCGATGAGATTGTAGCGTTCAAATTCGGGATGCTGGTTATAGACATCCTCAATCGATGTGATCACTTCTTCCACTGCCTGAAGATATTCGGGCTCGTTCGGAAAACGGCGACGGAGATCCGCCAAAACTTCTGTTGCTTTCATTTGTTTACTAATCTTTCTTATTTTGTACCCGTTTGCAATATCAATTGCCTTTTCGCTTGCAAAATTACACAAAAATATCGCGCCGGCAATAAATTTGTTCGTTTTTATTACCGGCGCGATGTTTTTTTATCGGTTTCAAGCGGCTGCCTGCCTGAATTGAAACGTCACAAAAGCACGCATGTCTACTGCACTACGATCTCATCAAGGAAAAGCCATGCTCCGGGACGCGGATTTCCTTTTGCCGACAACTTTATATAACGCGCGTCGGCATCGACCGGCAGCCCGTAGGATTTAAACATGATTTTGGGATATGTGGCATCGACATCACACCACACCGTACCCGCTTCGGTAAAATTGGTTCCGTCGGGGCTGACCGACCAGGTGACGGTTTCAGGAAGGTGGACCCAGGCGCCTTCCGAGTGCATGAAGGCGGCATCGAGATAATGAACGGGCTTCACCTCGCCGAGATCCACGACCATCTCGGCATCCCCGAGCCATCCCTGCCAACGGCGGTCGCCATAGGTCCAGCCGCCGCGGAGTCCGTCGGTAAGAGTCGAATCTCCGCCGGCTCTATATTTCTGATGATACGGGGTGACATATGTCACTTTGGCGCCTTTAGCCAGATGCTCCACAGGAGTCAGGCTCTCGCGGCGCTGGCCATATTCATTGGCCAGGTCAAACACGTTGTAGCCCTCCGCTTTAAGCCGGTCGTTCAACACAAGGGCGCGTCGATGGAAATCGGCATAGTCTTTCTCAGGCGTGATCCATCCCACCTCGGCTATCGCATAC
>CAJJOX010000232.1 GCA_905193485.1 uncultured Porphyromonadaceae bacterium
CCCCCCGCCGCTCCGCATTAATAGCCATATCCGGCATGAAATGGTTCCGGCCGGTAGGCACTATAGCGTTGGTTCCTGTCTACGACACCTCCGCCACAATGCTTTACGGCAGCCGAATGCCCGGAGCACCACCGGAACACGCCGCGATTTTCTACGGGAAAGTGACAGAGAAAGTGACAGGCAGCGGTCTGAGCGTACCGCTGCTGACGGAATATGAGTTTGACATATCGCGTTGTCTTCAGCAGCGGATATACGGAGGAAAAGAAAAATCCGGCGAACTCGAAACAGATAGACCGCGCTCCTTATGTCCGGCCATGTTTCCCATGGGAACGCGGCAGCCCGACATGGATCTGTTCGGTTCCGTTACCGTCAACGGATATTTCCGGGAGCATATCGGGGCGGATCCCGAACTGAAACGCCGTACTGTCTATCAGTGGGACAGCGGTGAATACCGACCCCTCGAAACAGAAGAACGTTTCTATTTCACATCCGACTCCATGTGCATTCAATCCGGTCTGTATCATGAGCCTCTGGTGCGTCAGATACGCCGTTATCCTCAGGAGGTGGTGATTGATGATCTGCAGTCCATGGACGACATCAGCTGTTTCGACATCCATCTTGAGGCCTCGACGCGTCTGCTCGATTCCATTGCCGTCACCCGCTACTATCCCGACGGCTCGACGCGTGTGCGCACGTCCAGACAAAAATATGCCGGTCTGAAGCTCAACCTTGTTCCGGCCGGATCTTCGGGCGGCCGCACCCCCATACCGATAGACCGGATCCCGATCGTCGAAATCGATCCGGACGTTGAAGTTACGATACGGCCCGACGCCCCGTGGAACACCGACAGCATAAGCACCCGCACCGACATTATTCTTCCATCCGGTGAAATCATCCGCGAGGGAGGGCACACGCTGGAGCATCACACGGCCTATTCCTCAATGATAAAGACACCGGGCCTTGTATCGCAGGCCGCCTCGCGCGGATTGCAGACGCTGCCGGTGCGCGAGATGTGGGTCATGGACGGTTGCGACACTCTCCATCGTGGCTACGGCTACGGCCGCTTCCCCGGTGCGGGCGCCGCGACTCTCACGCTTCCCATAGCCGTGACGACAACCCTGTCGGGCGCATCCCATCCCGTCGATGTGCAGCGCATCCACGGCTACACGCCCTACGGCCGGCCGACCCGTGTGTCGCAGACCGGCAAACCGTCTGTCGCCTACGCATGGGGCTATGGCGGCGATCTAATAAAGAGCATAAGTATCATAGGGAATGACTTTGGGCGGAATGACGGCAAACGGTCAAAAGCTGTGACCGGTCCGCCTCTTGACTGGGACGGATCTGTCGCAGAGGCCACCGGGATGCTGCGGTCGGAATTCGACTGGCAGCCGCTGATCGGCTGCACGCAGATCCGTTTCTCTTCGGGCAAGACATCCTCCTTCAGCTATCAGGGCGACCGTCTGCACCGTGTCTATGATGGCGCGGGCCGTCTGCTTGCGGAACATGAATATGAGCTTTATGCCTCGACCCCCGGATTGTATGCCGGGCGCAACCGCATAAGCGCCACTACCTATATGCTCGATACTCCACAGGGAAGCACTGCCACAAGGATTTTCGACGGCTTCTCGCTGCCCGTAGCCGAGATTGCCGAGGGTACAGGCGGCGCCGGAGAGAATGTGGCCTCCGTCAGCCGCTACGACGCCTTGGGGCGCCCCGTGACACGATGGCTTCCCATGGTCATGGACGAAGAATCCGTGGCCGCTGCGATGAAACGCGACACTCCGCTGCAGCAGGCCGCCCGAGATCAGTTTTTCGACGAAACGGCATTCACACACATCACCTATCCGTCGCGTCCTGGCACAACGCCCGCATCGGCCACGCTCGGCGGATCGGATTTTGCCGGCCATCCGCAACTCACGGAGCTTACATGCTCCAATCCGGCCGATCCCGCCCGCAAGGTTGTGCGCTGGCGCTGGGACGGGGCCTCGCTGCAGGCCGACGGAGTCTATGCCGCGGGCGAGCTCGACGCCGTGCTTTCTGTCGACGGCGACGGGCGCCGCACATGGGTATTCACCGACTGTCTGGGGCGTCGGGTGCTCAGCCGTTCGGCCACGGACACCCCCGGACACTATGCCGACACCTATACCGTCAGCGACCCGTGGGGCAATCCTCTGCTTGTGCTTCCCCCCGAGGCTTCCGCCCGGCTCGGCAGTTCGGGCTCACTTTCTGCCGGGGCTTCGGCTGTGGCCGCTCTGATCGACGAATACGCCTACGTTTACCGCTACGATGCGCGTCTGAGGCTCCGCTCCAGAAAACTTCCCGGCTGCGAGCCTGTCCTCTATGCCTACGACACCGAAAACCGCCTCATCTTTACACGCGACGGCAATCAGGCGCAGTCGGGGCGACGTTCGTTCATGCTCTACGACGATCTGGGGCGCGCCTGCCTCACCGGCACGTGCCGCGACGCCCTCTCCGACGACTTCTGGCTCCCCTCGGCTCCCGACATGACGGCCATGGCCGTCAGCGGCGTCGGCAGCGTGACGCTGGGCACCGTCATGGCCTTCCTCGCCCTGAACAAGAGCTTCAATATGCCCATCAGTCAGGTATCCATGCAGGCCAACAGCATCATCATGGCGCTGGCCGGTGCTGAGCGTATCTTCAAAATGATGGACGAGGAAAGCGAGACCGACGAGGGCTATGTGACCCTCGTGAACGCCAAGTACGACCGCGAGGATAATCTGGTGGAGACCACCGAGCGCACCGGCCTGTGGGCGTGGAAGCACCCCCACCACGACGGCACCACCACCTACCACAAGCTGGAAGGCAACATCACCTTCACCGATGTAGACTTTGGTTATGTGCCGGAGAAGACGGTCCTGCACGACATCAACCTCTATGGCCGTCCGGGCCAGAAGATCGCCTTTGTCGGCTCCACCGGTGCCGGCAAGACCACCATCACGAACCTCATCAACCGCTTCTACGACATTCAGGACGGCAAGATCCGCTACGACGGCATCAACATCAACAAGATCAAAAAAGCTGACCTTCGCCACTCCCTTGGCATTGTATTGCAGGATACGCATCTGTTTACCGCAACCGTTATGGATAATATCCGTTATGGTAAGCTCGATGCAACCGACGAAGAAGTATATGCGGCTGCACGCCTTGCCAATGCTGACACCTTTATCCGTCAGCTGCCAGACGGCTACCAGACCGTTCTCACTGGAGACGGAGCCAACTTAAGCCAGGGACAGCGCCAGATGATTGCCATTGCCCGCGCAGCAATCGCAAATCCACCGGTTCTGATTCTCGATGAGGCAACCAGCTCCATCGATACCCGTACCGAGCGTATCGTACAGGATGGTATGGATAAACTGATGGCAGGCAGAACAACCTT
>CAJJOX010000233.1 GCA_905193485.1 uncultured Porphyromonadaceae bacterium
ATTCAGGCCGGAAAGGGGTTTGACTTCGTGAAGTTGGTTGCGACGTTCGTTTATAGAGCCATATTTAGGCATGAATGTTCTCACTTCATAGCCTTTTTCCTGAGTGCTTTGTGGGAGATTTCGCCCGGCGAGCGACATTGGCGTTTCGGGAAGATAAGGCGCTATCTCCTGTGAAATATACAGAACCTTGCTGCGTTCTTTCATTCGATTGTTCCTTTAAATTAGAATATTACTTGCAAAGGTAATGATTTTTTTTGAAAAAGCGGGCGTAAAGTTGCCGTTTGCGGCCAAATCTTAATCTTAATTAAGAGGAAGAGCGTGATAGATTGTCTTATGGTGTCGGAACCGGATCAGAATGCGGGGCATTGAATCGGGCTGACGGCTATTGAAACTCATGTGTAATTCACTGATTCCTAAGCGACGACCGGTTTCCGGGCAATCGCTGGATTGGGGAGATAAAAAAAATTATCCGTCATCACGACGAATAATCTTCTTACCTTAAATCTAATACCATGAAAAACTGATGCAAAGATAATGCAAGTTTTTATGTTGTACAACATGTTTAGCTGTCATTTAACTCTATTTAACCAAAAAAACGTTCTTTTACATCGGGCGTAAACATAAAACCGGGCCGGTAAGCACCGGCCCGGGGTCTTAATAATGCAAAATGTTAAAAAAGTGTGTTGAGCTATCTGTTTATGGTAATGGCGGATCCGGCAGAGTGAGCCGTGAGCTGGGGAGCGTATTGGCTTTGGATGGTCGCTATACCGGAAGAGAAAGTGCCGGAATTGTTGACCCATAATTCGTATTCAAGCAGATAGGTGCCGGCAGGCATGTTGGTGACGAACATGTTGGTGGATGAATCGCGGTTTTCACGATAGAAACACAGCCCTTCCGACCAGACGGGAGCAGGAAGCTGTTCAACCGGTTCAAGGCATGCGGCGCGGTCGTCGGTAATCGCGACATATTGCATGTCGCGGTTGGCGTGTATGAGCAGCTGTATCTTTACGCGGTCGCCGACCTCAAGACATGAATCAACGGCTTGCCATTGGGATCCGTTTTGGCGGAATATGCGTTTCTCGATGCTGACTGCATCGCAGGATGACGCCCGGATGTCGGTGATCACTTGCTTTGATTGGCTATAGACGGCACCCCATGCCGGAGTTTTATCACCTTTGTCGATGGAAAGCATAGCGCCGGAAGGATTGAGTGACGAGATGTCGGAGCGGAAATAACCGAGAAGATTGTCGGTCGCGGTAATGTCGACAGGATGACGGTCGACGGTGATGACGGCAGGGCGTGACGGTTCAATCCATGTAGATGAGGTAGAGAGGAACGTGGCTATGACTTGAGTGGCTATGGACGAAGTGCCCCAGTTGCGCGCCTCTTTCTGTAGAATGAGCCATTGGCGTATGCGGTTGATGTCGGGGCTTGAGGGATCGACCGTGTGGATTGCCGCGAGCGCATCGGAAGCGATGAGCAGCTGTTGCATCGAGCCGCCGTAAATGTCATCGACGCCGGGCCACCAGAGTCCTTTTTCGGGAGATTGTTCGCTGAACTCCATGAGCGACTGCATGACGGTGCGGGCTAAGGTGGGGTAACCGTGTGCGTGTAGCAGGTTAATAGCTTCGGCTTTTCCTGCTACGGAAAGTTTCTTCCAGTTTTTAACCAGACGCTGAATTTCACTAGCAATGATTTGGCGTCCAGTGGCAGAAGGTGATATTTCAGGCCAGAGATCACGAAGGCGTGCATAGTCAATCTGTGACATGCCGGGATATTTGCGATAGGTCTTTATCGTTTCGTTTTCCTGCCATTTAAGAGCTGCCTTTATCATTCCGGAGAGTTGCTTGTCGACAGGCATATAACCGGTCGCATTGAGGCGTCCGAGAGTATAAAGTGTGCTGTAGGTGGCCCATGACGATGCATCGTCGCACCATTCAACCCAGGCCCATCCTCCTGAAGGACGGGAGAGTTTGTTGAGGAGTGCAATCGATCGGGCATATACATTGTTGATTTCCGATTTGTCGAAAAGCATGGCGAGCCGTTGCATGCGTTCGGTGTCGGATGCCGCATCCATCATCCAAGGCGTAGCCTGAAGCAGGACGGTTTTGAGATCGCTGTTGCGTGAAAGCATAGAGGTCAGCGTGGAGTCGCTGCGGTCGCTTTCGGTCCATTGGCGGAGGGCGTCACGCACGGCCGGATAGTCGCGTAGCAGGCCGTCGGCCACAGCCGCCGAGAAAATAGCGTCGGCAGCGTCCTGCGGTGTGGTCATTTTGCCTGAACGCAGTCCCGGGAGTGCCGTCACCACATACCATGCAGGATTGTTGCAGAATTGAAGTGTGACACGTGAATCGGAGCCTTGTCGTGCTATTGCCATCTCAAATCTTGTGGAATCGGGCGATATGTAAAAAGGCTGTGTTTCGATTACAGGGGTGGCATTGGGAAGTATCGGGATGAGCGATTGCTCTCCGTCGGCGAATCGATCGGATGAGCTTTTTATGCGATAGCCAACCATGGGAGTGACGGGAGCTTCCAGACTAATGGCTACAGGGACGGATGCACCGGCATTGATTGTCATGACCGTGTCGCGGAATGCAATGACTGAATCGTCGGACGGGTTGAAAATCTCGACGCGGGTGGTGATGGAGAGTGTCGAATCAGAGTTGTTCATTACGGAGGCATTGATTTCGGCGATGTCGCCGGTGCGCAGGAATCGCGGCAGATTTGGCTGAACCATCACCGGTTTATTTGCGAGTACATCGGCAGAGAAAAGATCGGTCAAGAGCCCTCGAGTGTATGCTAAAGCGTTGAACCGCCATGTGGTGTTGGCGTCCGGCACACGGTAGGAGAACGAAAGGCGACCGTCGGAGTCGGTGGTTAGAGTCGGACGATAGAATGCTATTACGGCATCTGCAGGATTACGATATGTGAAGGTGTTGTCGGTGGCAGTCGCATTCGATCGGCTGTCGGAATCTCCTTCGGATACGGGTTGTTGCTCAACGGCCGTATATACTTCGACGGCGTCGGCAGCCGCACCAAGATCTGCATTACGGCTGTTTGAAGCGTCTGCACTCATCTTGGTTTCCGCGACAGCAGGTGCTGCCTCCTCCAGGCATTCTTCCTTAACGGCGATGCCGGCGGCCATGGTGCCTCTCAGATAGAAGCGTCTTTGGTTGAAAGACAGACCGTATAGCTGGAATTCAGGTGTGTCAAGAGACGGGCAATTTTCCATATGCACATCGCCGAATGCAATGGTGTTGTTGTCGCCCCATTGCAGGCGGCTGTAGCTGATGCTCAGAGGCGTCCGATAGCTGATGCTGTTGATTCTGAAATGCCAGTCGGGTTTTACGAGGGCATCGAGGGCTCCGTTATACATG
>CAJJOX010000234.1 GCA_905193485.1 uncultured Porphyromonadaceae bacterium
GGATGCATCTTGCCGTCGTAGATGCACACTCTCACGTCGCGGGCATACGATCCGGTCAGCGGTCCCTGCTCCATGCGATCCATCAGTCCTTTTACGATGGCCGGGATAAATCGGGCGTCGATGGCACCGCCTACTATGCAGTTGCACACCACCAGCTTGCCTCCCCATGCCAATGGAATTTCCTGCGTGTCGCGCACGTTCATCTTGAATTCCTGATTGCCGAAACGATAGGTGTCCGGTGCCGGCATGCCGTCGGTATATGGTTCGACAATGAGATGAACTTCGCCGAACTGTCCGGCACCGCCCGACTGTTTTTTGTGACGGTAGTCGGCACGTGATGCCTTGGTGATCGTTTCGCGATAGGGAATCTTTGGCTCTTCGAAAAGGATTGGAAGCTTGTCGTTGTTTTCAACACGCCATTTCAATGTGCGCAGGTGAAATTCACCTTGTCCCGAAAGAATCGTCTGTTTCAGCTCTTTCGACTGCACCACTTCCCATGTCGGATCCTCTTCATGCATGCGTGTCAGGATGCCCGACAGCTTTTCGGCGTCGCTTTCCGTGACAGGACGGATTGCGCGCTGATATTTGGGCGCGGGATATTTGATGAAGTCAAATGCATAGTCGCAGCCCTTTTCGTCAAGCGTGTTGCCCGTACGTGCATCTTTCAGTTTAACCGTGGCGCCGATATCGCCGGCACAAAGCTTGTCGACCGGTGTCTTTATCTGTCCGCATACGCAGAATATCTGTGCGATGCGTTCTTTTGAATCGCGTGTCACATTGTCAAGATCCACACCCGGAGTCAGGGTGCCCGACATAACCTTGAAGTAGCTCACTTCGCCGATATGAGGCTCGACTGTGGTCTTGAACATGAACAGGCTCAGCGGTCCGTTGCTGTCCGGTTTCACCTCTTCGCCTGCCGTATTTACCGGAGCCGGCATTTCTTCTACGAACGGCACTACATTGCCGAGGAATTCCATCATGCGGCGGACGCCCATGTCTTTAGCTGCACTTACGCAGAATACAGGGTATATCGAGCGGTCTATCAAACCTTTGCGTATCCCTTCACGCATCTCGTCCTCTGACAGGTGTCCTTGTTCGAAAAATTTCTCCATCAGAGTTTCATCATTCTCGGCCGCTGCCTCTACAAGTGCTTGATGCAACTCTTGCGCGCGTTCCATTTCCTCCGCAGGAATATCTTCGATCGTCGGCACGCCTCCATCTGGTCCCCATGAATATTTCTTCATCAGCAGCACGTCTATCATCGAATTGAACGACGCGCCTGTCGACAACGGATACTGGATCAACACCAGCTTGTTGCCGAATATGTCTTTCATTTGATCAACCACATTCTCGAAATCGGCTTTTTCGCCGTCAAGCTGATTTAATGCAAATATAATAGGTTTCTTTATTGATGATGCCGTGCGGAAAATATTTTGTGTGCCGACTTCTACGCCATATTGCGAGTTGATCACGATCACGCCCGTATCGGTGACATTTAGAGCCGTGATGGCGTTCCCCACGAAGTCGTCGGCTCCGGGGCAGTCAATCACATTTAGTTTTTTATTGAGAAATTCGGCATAAAATATTGTCGAAAAAACCGAATAGCCATATTCTTTTTCTACGGGGAAATAATCGCTCACCGTGTTTTTGCCTTCGACTGTGCCGCGACGTTTTATAACTCCACACTCGTAGAGCATTGCTTCAGCGAGTGTGGTTTTGCCCGAGCCCTTGCTTCCGAGAAGAGCTATGTTTTTAATTTCATTGGTTTGATAAACTTTCATGTTATCAGATGTTTAGTAATGAATAGTGTTTTAATCGGTGTGAAAAAACGGTCGGTTGATCCATTTTTCGGCTGCAAAATATAAATTCTTTTCCATTTTTTTATCATCAATAAATATGTTACACAACATTATTTTGATTTTTTACCATTATATTCCCACCTCGCCTTTCGCTTTGGTCCGCCGTTTCCTCTCGTTATTATATTTCCGGATGGTCACTCGTATCGCTTTTTTTCGTATCTTTGGCATCATTTTTGTTAACCCTGTTTTCCTATAAATGACAACAGCCTAAATGAACGAAAAAAAAGAACATATTCTCTCGCTCGGACAGATTGAGATCAATGCCGCTGAGTTGAGCCAAGAGCTTTCCCCCGACAATCTCCCCGTGCTCCCTACGCGCGATTTTGTAATGTTTCCCGGTGTCACATTCCCCATCTCTCTCGGCCGTGAATCTTCCATCGCCACAGCCGAATATGCTGCCGAGCACCATTCTCCCATAGCTATCCTTTGCCAGAAAGATCCCAATATCGATCTCCCTGACATCCCGGGCGACGTTTATCAATACGGTGTCGTCGCCATGGTCATCAAGGTGCTTGAAATCCCTGACGGGCCTAAGACTGCCATTCTTCACGCCCTCAAGACGATACGCGTCACCGGCCCAGGTTCGGTTCCTGGCACTGTCAATGTGCAGTTCGTTGAAGAGCAGAAAGCTGCCGACGACGACAATGAATTCGTTGCTCTTGCCCAGATCATCCGGCAGACTTCGCTCAACATCCTGAACAAAACTATCGACGGTCCCAATGATCTTTCGGTCAATCTCGAAAATATTGAGAATCCCGAGATGATCGTCAATCTCGTTGCCACTCACACCCCCGCGTCACCATTATTTAAGCAGGCGCTTCTGGCCACTGCCGACATCAAAAAGCGTGGCTTCAAGCTCCTTGACGAACTCACAAAAAACGAGGCGATGGTCGAGCTGGCTCACGAAATACATCAACGCACCAAGCAAAGCCTTACTGAAAATCAGCGCAATGCGTTTCTACAGCAGCAGATGGAAGCTATCCGGCAGGAACTCTATGGCGACGACGACGATGCCGGCGCGTTCCGTAAACGTGCCGAGGATGTGAATTTTCCCGAGGATGTGCGCAAGACGTTTATGCATGAAGTCGATAAGCTTTCCCGGCTCAACCCGCAGAGTCCCGATTATTCGGTGCAATATTCTTATCTCGAACTGTTGCTTGAGTTACCATGGAACAAGCCCGACATTCTCAACTGTGATCTCCTCCATGCTGAGGCAACGCTCGATGCCGATCATTATGGGCTCGAGAAAGTGAAGGAGCGTATTGTCGAGCAGCTCGCGGTTATGATGCACAATCCTTCCGGTAAATCGCCCATCATCTGCCTTGTCGGCCCACCCGGGGTTGGCAAGACTTCCCTGGGTCAGTCCGTGGCTCGCGCGATGGGTCGCAAATATCAGCGTGTATCTCTGGGTGGCGTTCATGATGAGGCTGAGATACGTGGACATCGCCGCACATATATCGGTGCCATGCCAGGCCGTATTATCG
>CAJJOX010000235.1 GCA_905193485.1 uncultured Porphyromonadaceae bacterium
CCGCGGGCGGCACCCCGCGGAAAAGCGGCGAAACCGCCGTCGATTTCACCCGTCCGGTCGTATTCTCCGTCAGCAACGGCGTCACCACGCGCGACTACACCGTGAGCCTTTCGGGCACCGGACTGCCGGTAGTGGTCATCAACTCGCCCGACGGAGGTGTGGAGTGGGAACAGACAGGACTCAGCATCTGGGCCAAAAACGCCGACAAAACGGCCGCCAAATGCTCGGAGGTCTCGATATTCAATGCCGACGGCACTCCCGACGGCTCCAACACCGCAATGCAGAACTGCACCGTGCGCCTGCGCGGAAACTCGAGCCAGAACTTCCCAAAGAAGCCTTTCGCGCTGAAACTCAACGAAAAATCATCTGTGCTCGGAATGCCAGCCCACAAAGACTGGGTGCTGCTGGCCAACTGGAAAGACCGCACTATGATGTGCAACCACGTGGCTTTCGAAGCCGCCCGCGCCATCGGACAGGCCACAGGCTCCAACGCATGGCAGCCGAGAGGTCAATTTGTCGAGGTGGTCTACAACGGAGTGCACATCGGCAACTATTATCTCTGCGAGCAGATCAAGATAGGCGGCTCGCGCCTCGCCATACGCGACGAATATGATCCCGACGTGGCTTTCACCTCGGTCAACGACTACGGCTATCTCATCGAGCTCGACGACAACTACGACGAAGACGGACGTTTCACGTCGCATTTCAACCTTCCGTATATGTTTAAGGACGATGTCGATGCCGAAGGCCGCATCATCGACCACATAAAAGCCAAGGTGCAGACCGTCGAAACAAATCTGTGGCAGGCCTATCAGAACCGCAACAGCGCTTCGGCCTCTTCGCCCTACTTCAACGCTGCCTACGCGCAGCTCGACCTGCCGTCGATTGTCGACTCATGGCTGCTCTATCAGCTGACAATGAACGACGAATACGGACATCCGAAAAGCTTCTATCTCTACGTCGACGGCGACAGCAAGATCTTCGGCGGTCCCGTCTGGGACTTCGACTGGCTCTCGTTCCCCACGATCGACCGCATACCGACGGTGCAGGCCATGACAGGCGGATCGATGGCCTATCCCCACACTTATTCGTCGACACTCGAAGCCGGATATGCCGCGACGGCCCGCTACCACTACAGCGCATGGCCTCAGGCAACGGCACAGTCGCACAAATCCGACCGTCCGTTCTTCTATTATCCCATATTGTTCTACGACACTCAGGCCGGAGGCTTCCGCGATGCCGTCATGAGCCGCTGGGCTGCGGCGGAAGGCGCCCTGCGTGCCTTTGCGCCCGAGATACTTGAGATCGGCGCCTCGCTCGAGAAATCGGCTGCCGCAAACGACGCCATCTGGGCCATCTCACCCAACGAACTGCGTGCCAGCGTGGATTATCTCTATCAGGGGTTCCGCGGCGACGAGGACATGACATTCCGCGAAGCCTACAACGCCCTCTATCAGGCATTCGTCAAACGGCTCGACGGCATGAGCTCGCTGATCAGTTCGGGATCATACCCGTCGATCACCAACTACACCGCAAGATAACAAACATAAAATCTCAAACATAACTAAACGAAACAAAACCAACAGATGAAAAAAACACTTCTATCCGTACTATGTGCATTCGGTGTTTTCTGCTCTGCATCGGCGCAAGGCTACGAAGCCGTGTCTGACAGCATCGTTGAAACGATGACACCGATAAGCCCCGACGGCAAGCGGGTTATCACCAACACATTCTGGCACAACTGGTTTATCCAGGCCGGAGCCGGCGTGCAGATGAGCTTCACCGAACACGACCGTCAGGGATCAATCGGCATGCGCCTCTCGCCTGCGCTCGAAGTGGCCGTCGGCAAATGGTTCACTCCCGGCATCGGCGTGCGTCTGGCCTACAACGGCCTGAGCGTGCGCGGCATCACGCAGAACTTCCCCGACAAGCAGAACGGCACCCACATTTCAGGCAACTGGCCCGGACATGACGGCTGGCCTTTCTATCTCTACAAGCAGAAGTTCAACTACATGAACGTCCATTTCGACGTGATGTTCAATCTCTGCCAGATGATAGGCGGCTATAAACCCGACCGCCTCTACAGCTGCATCCCCTACGCCGGTATCGGCATCGCCCACGTGACAGGCACGCCCAAAAACACCGAGATAGCCTTCAACTGCGGCATCCAGAACGCCTTCCGCATCTCGAATCGCTGGGACATCAACGTCAGCCTCAACGCCATGATCTGCGACGAACGCTTCTCGGGCGAAGACGGCAACCGCCACTTCGACGCCATGCTCGGAGCAACCGTCGGCGCCACATACCGCCTCGGCCACACCGGCTGGGAACGCCCGATGATCATCGAACGCACCGCCTACGACAACGACGCCCTCAACGCGCTGCGAGGCCAGGTGGCCGACCTCGAGGCCGAAAACGAGCGTCTGCGCAACCAGAAGCCGAAAGTTGACCGCGTGGCCGAGCTCATCGCCGCCGGCAACGTGATCTTCTTCAAGATCGACACCTGGGAAATCACAGAGAAGAGCCGCGCAAATCTCTCGTTCCTCGCCGACGCGATCAAAAACACCAAGGGAGTCTACTCTGTCACCGGATATGCCGACAAGGGCACCGGCACACCGCAATGGAACGAAGAGCTGTCGAAGAAACGCGCCGAGGCTGCCTACAACTGCCTCGTGAACGATTTCGGCGTTCCCGCCGACCCACTCAGCATCCACTACAAGGGCGGCGTCGACGACATGTTCTACAACGATCCCCGCTGCTCGCGCTGCGTGATCGTGATACCCGAGGAGTAAGCCTCAATCACACACAGAAACGACACAACAGGTTCATCCTCAGCCTGATGAACCGCGACAAAGGCCGGACCGGAAGAGATTCCGATCCGGCCCTGCCGTTTCAACTATTTATTTATGAAGGCCTTATCTTCTAATAATCACTATCCGGAGATAAGACAGAGGGATGAAGTGATGGAGAATTGTCATGATCTGTGATCGGGTCATTCATTCTTAATCACATCTATAAAACAATCCTCCCGTCGCATAGTCGGCGACAGATGCACTAAAAGTGATTAAATAATGTGAAGCGGGTGCGGCGTCAGGCCGGCGTCACGGTGCCGTCGGTGCCTACACTCACCTCTCCGTCGTCGAGCATCCGGCGCACCATGGCTACGACACGGTCGGGGGACACACCGGCCTGCCGCGCGATATGGTCGATGGCCGGTGGTGGAGTATGGCCCGCGAGATAGAGGATGGTGTCGCGTAGCGAAGCGTCGTCCGACGGCCGCAGACGCCGACGGCCGCGACACACATCGCCTGTGCCGCATG
>CAJJOX010000236.1 GCA_905193485.1 uncultured Porphyromonadaceae bacterium
GAGAGGGGGGCTGCGCCTTCGGCGGCCTGAGTGTCGACTTTTTCAACCTTACGTTCCTCAAGACCTTCGGCGATAGCATCGCATACGGTGCCGAGAACGAGTTCAATCGACTTCGATGCGTCGTCATTGGCGGGGATCACGAAATCGACGTTTGTCGGATCGGAATTGGTGTCGACCATTGCAAACACGGGGATTCCGAGGCGGTTGGCCTCAGCGACAGCGATGCGCTCCTTGAGCACGTCGACAACGAAAAGAGCCGACGGAAGGCGGTTGAGATCAGCGATCGAACCGAGTGTCTTTTCGAGTTTGGCACGCTGACGTGTGATCTGGAGTTTTTCGCGTTTCGACAGGTTGTCGAAAGTGCCGTCGGTCGCCATTTTGTCGATGGCGGTCATTTTCTTGACGGCCTTGCGGATTGTGGGGAAGTTGGTGAGCATGCCGCCCGGCCAGCGCTCGATCACATAAGGCATGTTGACGCTCTGGGCTTTGTCGGCAATCACCTGTTTGGCCTGTTTTTTTGTTGCGACGAAAAGCACTTTCTTGCCTGATTTGGCGATGCTTTTCAGCGCGGCTGCGGCCTCGTCCAGCTTGGCGGCTGTCTTGTAGAGGTCTATGATGTGGATACCGTTGCGCTCCATAAAGATATAAGGAGCCATAGCAGGATTCCATTTTCTTTTGAGGTGACCGAAATGGCAACCTGCTTCTAATAATTGGTCAAATGTGGGAGTTGACATGTTTAAGTTTTGTTGTTTACGTTCTGATTTTTTACAATTCTGCGGTAGGGAACGTGTCCATCCACAGGATTTAGATACTAAACTCTTGGGATCGATCGACCCCGTGGAGAGCACCACGCATGATGTTGCGCGGCCTTTCTCCGCATTCATGCGGCGTCATGCCGCCGCGGGAATATTAACGTTTGGAGAACTGGAAGCGCTTGCGGGCTTTGGGCTGACCGGGTTTCTTGCGTTCTACGGCGCGGGGGTCGCGGGTCATGAAGCCTTCGGCACGAAGAGCGCTCTTGTCTTCGGGATTGATTTTCACGAGGGCGCGGGCGATAGCCAGACGGAGTGCCTCGGCCTGTCCTTTGTAACCGCCGCCGTCGAGATTTACATGGATATCATATTTTTCAGCCACGTCGAGTGTCGTCAGCGGCTGTTTTACGATATACTGGAGGATTGAAGAGGGGAAGTACACTTCCAGAGGGCGTTTGTTGATAGTGATGGCACCGTTGCCTTCCTTTACGATTACGCGTGCCACGGCGGCCTTGCGGCGGCCTACTGCATTAACTGTTTCCATACTTCCTGCTCTTATTTCATTTTGTTGATGTCAAATACTACGGGATTCTGAGCTTCGTGGGGATGGTTGGGACCATTGTACACGTGCATGTTCTCGATCAGGCGACGGCCAAGACGGTTTTTAGGAAGCATGCCTTTCATCACCTTGATGAAGAGGGGATGCATGCCGGGCTTGATGTGCTTGTTGAACGATTTCTGCATGAGCACCTCGGGTGAAGCCTTGCGCTGACCGCCGGGATAGCCCGTGAAGGTGAGATATTCGCGGTCGGTCATCTTCTTGCCTGTAAGAACGACTTTGTCGGCATTGATGATGATCACATTATCGCCGCACTCCATGTTGGGCGAATAGGTCGGCTTGTGCTTGCCGCGAAGGATTTTCGCAACCTTCGAGCACAGACGGCCGAGATGCTGGTCGGTGGCATCGATGAGGAGCCACTCTTTTTCAACGCTCTGCGCGTTGGGGGTTAATGTTTTGTAACTTAAAGTATCCACTTTTAATTAATTATAAATAAGTTAATTAACTATGACGCCCACCGCAACTTAGCCCGGCCAAAGGCTTCGCCCCGGGTCGCGTCAACGATTGATTTTGGATATAATCGGACTGCAAAGGTAGTGTTTTTCGGCCACTTAACCAAGCAAATCCCCCTCTTTTTTACACACGCCGCGATCTAACTGCGTCTAACCGCAACCATTCCGCATAAGCCGCGTTCCTCCGACCACGCTTTTGCAGTTCTTCTCACACGCCACATAAAAACATGTCCCGTGACAACAGTCTGTCGTTGTCACGGGACAATTTTGTGCATGCACTCTGTCACTTGCTCTTATATACGGTGCGTGTCGATGATTTCAGAGTCTTCTTGTAGCCGTAAACAAATCCGCCGTCCACATCGATCTGCCATGCGGTGTCATCGTCCTTCGGAGTACTTGTCCAGTAAAACGGCGACAAAGCTGTGCCCCCGAATTGCTTTAGAGCCTCGTTGATCTCCGCGGCACGTGTGGCGATCAGCTCGCCGGCTTCCTTATCGGGAAGATACCCGCTTTCCGAAGCGCTCGCCCAATCAACCGGCTCCGCACTGTCATCCTCGAGGCAAACGGCGATAAAATAGTCCTCGCCAAGCACAGTCAGACCTATCGTATTCAGTTTTTCACGCTCTGTCGCCGTGAGGCTGCGCCAGAAACTATATGGAAGAATATACAGGTTATCCTCATACTCCACGGCAAGGGCAAGATCCAAAGCGGTAGTATAGTCAGCAAGCTTATCCGTCAGCGTCGATGATTTCGGTTTAGGTTTAGGCGGCCGAGGCGTGGAATTCGTCGCCCGGCCGGGGACTACGCGCTCCGGCCTTTTGCCACTCGGGGAGGGTGATACCGTTCCGTGGTTCGGATTCCCGCCCCCGTCACTTGTCGGGTCGGGACGTTTGGCGTTGACATCATTCGACAACAAGAGTGCTGCGACAACAGCGAGCACGACAAATCTGATTTTCATATAACTTATCTATTATTTATCACCTTTCCACACAAGGCGCAAACTATATTTTTCATTATTTCGCGACACATCGGGTTCTGCCCCGGCTTTGTCAAATGTATATATCTCTTTAGGATTGCCTGTAAGATACATGCCGTATTCATGATCGCCGTTCCGCTGTCCGTTGGCTTCAATCAAACCGTCGGCCGCAAGCATTATCAGGCGGCCATTTCCATATTTGAAACAAACACTATTGTTTTTGGACATCCAGTTCCAGCCGTTGGAAGACCCTTTCTCAAGTTCCTGAAACTCCTTAATCGTAGGAAACCTGTAACCGGGATAGTGCCTGGCTATGATATCTTTAGCCTCATCATACGTAAACAGCGAACGTCCGCCATAGCTTACATTCCTGTCGGTCCAGCAGACCGACAATCCGAGATCGACCACCCCGGCGGGAAGCGCCGCTACAGGTTCTTCCTTAGCCTGCCGGGCAACGGCAGTGTCGGCAGGAGCCCCCGGCGCCCGGCCCTCTGCCTTGGG
>CAJJOX010000237.1 GCA_905193485.1 uncultured Porphyromonadaceae bacterium
CACCGAATTCTTCAAATTTATTGCCTAATTTTGCACTTGCAGGTAGAATCTGCGCGATGTTCGGGAAATATTCGGGAGCGGGAATGGGGATATACGGGGAATGTGGCAGCATTACTGGTGAATTAGTGAAACGTTTAGGCGAGTTGCCGTAGTTGCTAATCCAGCAAGATCCGAGCTGCTGCAATGCCTGATTTTTAGGGATATACATGCCGCCGCAAAGTCGGATTTTCAACAATATATCAATATTTAGTGCGGAAGCAGTGACCGATGTGAGAGTGATGTCTGATGCGGAAAAAAATTACCGGGTGATGGCTGATGCAGATTCAATGGTCGATACGGGAGAACGCAGCGGTCAATGCGGGGAAACAGGCGGGGATGGAGCCGTCACGACAATAGGGACTGAAGCGTTGCGGAGATGCGTTGCGCGGCTTCGGCGATGACCTGGCGTGGAGCCGCAAGGTTGATCCGGATGAAACCTTCGCCGCCCGGACCGTACATTGATCCGGGGTTGACGCGCAAATGGCTGTCTTTTTGAAGAAGATCCGCAATGGCCTGATCGCTGAGTCCTGTAGGCCGTATGTCGACCCAGGCGAGATAGGTGGCTTCAAGCGGCACTATGGTGAGTCGGGGCAGTGTGTGATTGAGGTGATCGCGCAGCAGGATGTAATTGTCGCGGAGATATGCGATAAGCGCGTCAAGCCATGCACCCGACAGATTGTAGGCGGCAATAGTGGCTTCGATGCCGAAGGGGTTGACATCGCACACTTCGTTGATGTTGATGGCTCTGTCAATGCGTTGGCGCAATGTCGGGTTGGCCGTGATTATGTTTGCAATCTGCAGTCCAGCTATGTTGAATGCCTTGCTTGGTGAGATGCAGCTGACGGAATTCATGCGTAGCTCTTCGCCGAGCGTGCCGAATGGCGTGTAGACGTAGGGTGGATAGGTGAGTTCGCAATGTATTTCGTCAGACACGATAAGAATATTATTGCGCAGGCAGATGTCGCCGACATGAAGCAGTTCGTCGCGTGTCCAGACACGGCCTGACGGGTTGTGAGGGTTGCAGAGCAGCAGCACACGTGCGCGTGGATCGGCGGCACGGAGCTCAAGGTCGTCGAAATCTATGGTGTATCTGCCATGGTCGTAAAGGAGATTGTTTGCTGAAAGCCGGCAACCGTTGTTGCGTATCGACGAAAAGAAACAATTGTAGGCCGGTGTCTGTGTGATCACGCTGTCGCCCGGTTCAGTGGCGGCTTTAATGATCGCCGATATGGCGGGAACCACTCCGGGGGGGTAGATGAACCATTCGGGGTCGATTCGCCAGCCGTGACGTTTGTCGAACCATCTGATCACGGCATCGTAGTATGCCTTGCCTACGTGTGTGTAGCCGAAGACGCCATGCTCCACTCTCCGGCGCAGTGCGTCGATGATTGCGGGCGCAGTGCGGAAATCCATGTCGGCCACCCACATCGGCAGGGTGTTTTCGTCGGGATTGGTGTCCCATTTGTATGACCCGCTGTCATGGCGGTTGACAATGGTGTCGAAGTCGAATGTCTGTTTCATTGTTCAGTCGTTTTTGATGTGGATTGATGCGGTGCGGAATCATTATGATTGTCGGGATGTCGCCGCATATGGCGTAGCAAAAGCAGGAACAGGAAGATGGCGCCCCGGAAGCAAAGTTCGATGCACATGGCGAGCCACACGCCGCGCAGACCCATTGTCGGGGCGAGCCATGCAGCCAGTGTAAGCCTTACGCCCCAGATGCTCACAAGGTTCATGATGCTTGGCACTATCGTTTGGCCGAGTCCGACGAAGAATCCATAGATGACGATTGCGGCAGCGAACATCGGCTCGGCCCATGCTTCGATGCGCAATATGTCAGCGCCGAGTATGCGTATGTCGTCGACCGGTGTCATCACGCCTATAATCTGTGGGGCAAACAGATACATTACCACTCCGAGCACGCCCATGACGGTCATGGCCGAAGTGGCGGTGATTACGCCGAAGCTGTTGGTCAGGCGAATGCGTCCGGCTCCTAAACTTTGGCCGGCCAATGTGGTGGCTGCCTCCGAAATGCCATATCCGGGCATATAGCAGAGGCTTTCGGCGATTACGGCAAATGCATTTGCGGCTATGGCCACAATGCCTAAAGGCGCCACTATCACCGTGACGAGGATCTGGGCGCCACAGATGGCGGCGTGTTCAAGTCCCATCGGAAGGCTGATCCTGACGGCTTTCGACAATGTATGCCGGCGAGGCTTGAAACTTCCGCGTTCGTCTGTGAGTTTCAGTAGGGGCGACCGCGCCACCAGATAGTATATCATCAGGGCGGCAACGATGGTTTCGGCAAGCACTGTGGCAAGAGCGGCTCCTTCCACACCCATTCCGGCTCCAGGGATCCGGATCGTGAGGCCGACAAAAGAGATTGCGCGCGACGGAAATATGAGGAAGAAATTGAGTATGACGTCGATCACGCACATCATCACGTTGAGTGTGCTCGGCACTTTCATGTTGCCGGCACAACGCAGCATCGCACCTCCCAGAAAACTCATCTGAAGTGCCGGCAGAAAGAGCGAGAAGATCAGGAAGTAGCGTGATGCGTCGTGACGTATTGCCTCATCGCCGCCAAGCCAGCGCGGCAGTGCGTCGCTGATGGCGATGCCTATGGCCGCCAGTGTGACGCTGAAGATGATAACGGCGATAAAAGCCTGGCGCAAGATGTTGCGTGCGCGTCGGAAATCGCCGGCTCCGACCGTCTGTGCCACCTGTACGGAAAATCCGGTGGCGGCGGCACTGAGGAAACCCCAGAAAAGCCATGTGGTGGTCGAAACCAGTCCGATGGATGCGGATGCTTCAGCGCCAAGACTGCCCACCATCGAGGCGTCGATATATTGCATGGCTATGGCCGACAGCTGGGCCATGATTGCCGGGGCGCTCAGATAGGCGGTGAGCCTGAGTTGCTGCCTCAGGCTCATTTTCTTGCCGTCGCGAATCATCGCGAGCAGACGTTCGGTGGTTGTCTGTGACTTTTGAACGGTGCCGGTCATTCGTGGGTTTCGATCAGGCAATCGGCCGGAGCCTTGATGTTTTTGTCGATGATTATCTCACCGTAACCAAGAGCCGAGATGCGGCCGGATGTCGGATTTTTCACGCTTGTGATGCGTGAGTTGACGACAGCGTCGACGATGCTTTCTTCGAACGCCAGATCGGCGTCGGGGTCGAAAGTACAGTTTTTAAGCACCAGTCCTTCGGCATAGCATAGCGGCTGGGTTTCCGAGGGGTGACAGGCTCT
>CAJJOX010000238.1 GCA_905193485.1 uncultured Porphyromonadaceae bacterium
CGTGGCGCCGGCAGTTTGCCTTGCCCTGTCTGTGACGGGTATTCGCGTCTGCGTGTCGCTTGTCCCGCTTGCCACGGCGAGGGTTATGTCTATGTCAAAGACTGACAGTGACTTGGCTGTGAATGATGTGATGGAGCCATGAATGTGGCCAAATCGACATCTACGGATTTGGCAAAAGATAGATCTGTGATGACAAAACTGATGCTCTCCGGCATTATGATCCTTGCCGGAACGTTTATCTACATCAGTTCTCGCAAGTCAGTGCTGTTTTTTGACTGGATCCCGTCTGCGGTTTTTGAAGCATTGAGGCCATTCGAGATAAGAGGCACATCTCTTCCGGAATATTTCGTGGTCTACAGCCTGCCTGACGGACTGTGGTATGGAGCGTTGCTTTCGGCTCAAAGTGCGTTTCTTAAAAATACGTTTTGGAGCAGGTGTATCTTCGGATTTTCTATACTATTGCCTTTTGTATGGGAAGCGCTTCAGCTCTGCGATGGTATAGCCGGCACATTCGATCTTATGGATCTGTTCGCATACACTCTCGCATTGTCAATTTTTCTAATATGTCTTAATAATCATCAAAATTATCATGAACAAAAATAAACGAAACACTATATTCCAGATAATGGGTCTGATTGCATTCTGTGCTATGGCAGCAGCAAGTTCATCCTCGCAGCAGTCAACAAGCAGGAATGTCGATTGGCGAGGTGCTGCGGTCGGCGCTGCCGCAGGATATGACGGATATATCATAATTGGATCCGCTTCTTCCGATTCGGAGGCAAAAAAACTTGCCGCCTCAAAAGGTTACAGCTATTACATCTATGATGCTATAAACGGCAATGTCTTCGCAAAATAAAGTGATTCCGTATGTGGTTGTCGCTTATGCGGCATAATTAAAAAGGTTCGGATCGTATGTCGAAAACATGCGATCCGAATTGTGGAATGCCACAGTGACTGATAAATTTGCGGCTGTTATTATGGCTTGGGACCGAAGCGGTTTTCCCATTGCTGGCTGCCGATGAGCATCAGTATGAAATACCAGATGCCGCCGATCACCGGCACAAAATTGATGAATATCCAGCCGCCGCCTTTGCCGATGTCGTGAAGACGTCGCACCGAAACGGCAAGTGTGGGTAGAATGACGGCCAATGAATAGATGTATAGAATTTTGCCTGTTGCCGTCTGCCCTATTGCGGCATACAGACTATAGGGATCGGAATTGATCATCCCGATGAACTCAGATGTTGGCGGATAAGGGATGGATGCAGCGCTTAAGATGCAGCAAACGATGGTGTTGAATAATACAAACCACCAATATTCCGAGCGGGAGGCTCTTCCCCGGAATGTGGCATACTTTGAAAAAACGCTTTTGATCGATTGTATGAATGTCATAGCCGGTGATGTTATTTATTAATGTTTTGTTGATAATAACGCGTGACTCTCCCCGGCGGTTCATTCGGTCCTATGCTTATGCGGATATGACGATGTAAGCAATTTTACCGGCGCCGCCTGTGGCGAAAAGTTATGAATGGATCATGATTTCGTGGATGTTTCGAGGTCGTGAACAATCTATAAAGAAAAAAATTTCGGAACTGTTGGCAGATAAGAAATTTATGATTAAATTTGCAGCCGATTTATCCGATTCAGGCCCGATTAAGCGCCGTGGCATTTTGACGATGCACAAGGCCGCCTGCCGGAACCAACAAATTAAACGTATCAAATAAACAATGTACGCAATTGTAGAAATCCAAGGACAGCAGTTCAAGGCAGAGCCTCAGAAGTATCTGTATGTTCATTATCTCGGAGAAGCAACCAAAGAAGGTGACACTGTAGAATTCGACCGTGTTCTCCTCGCTGACACCGATGGTACAGTCAAAGTTGGTGCTCCCACTGTTGAAGGAGCCAAAGTGGTGTGTGAAGTACTCACTCCGCTTGTAAAAGGTGAGAAAGTGATCGTTTTCAAGAAAAAACGTCGCAAAGGCTATCGTCGTAAAAACGGCCATCGTCAGTATTTCTCCAAAGTGTTAATTAAAGAAGTAGTCGCTTAATCTCTCAAAAATCTAAAAGACAATGGCACATAAAAAAGGTGTAGGTAGTTCTAAGAACGGTCGTGAATCAGAAAGCAAACGACTCGGCGTCAAGATTTTTGGCGGTCAGCACTGCAAAGCCGGTAACATCATCAAACGTCAGCGTGGCACTGTGCATCATCCCGGTCTGAATGTGGGCATGGGCAAGGATCACACGATCTATGCTTTGATTGACGGCGTTGTTGTGTTCTCCGAAGGTAAGAACGGTCGTCGTTTCGTCAATGTGAAACCGGCCGAAGCATAAACTTTTAATTGCATTGCGGCAGCAAGTGATGTCATAGGCATTATTGCTGCCGTTTTTATGTCTCCGCCTCATTGATTATTTAATCGGCAATCATCTCATAGATGCGTGGAAATTTCATTAAAGCATGGAAGATGTGAGGCGTACTCCAAACAGCAAGGCGTCCTGCCGTCATGTCGTATCGACATGGTCGGGCAGGACGCCTTGCTGTCGCACCGCATTGCATGCGGCTATATATTCATATGATCGTTATTTCTCAATCCGGCATTTTTTGCAGCAGCAGTTGACTGCAAGACGGTAGAGCACTACAGCGAGCGCGGCGCCGGCAAGCGGTCCTACGACCATAATCCAGAAATCGCCCCATGCGCCTGCGCCATCGGAGAAGAGCGCCGGGCCAAAGCTGCGGGCCGGGTTGACGGAGCAGTTGTCTACGGGTATGCCAACGATGTTGACGAGTCCGAGTCCGATACCGATGGCAAGACCTGCGAAGTTGCCGGCTCCATGCTTTTCGTCGGTGGCGGCGAGAATGATAAACACAAAGAACATCGTGAGGAGGATTTCGGCAATGAGAGCCATGCTTGCCGATGCGCCGGGCTGAAGCACATTGGCAGCCAGTGTGCCGTAGACGTTTTCTGTGACAGCCCCGTTTTCAACGGCGTAAGTTATTCCTCCGAACTTGAAAAGGCCGTCGGCAGCGCCGCTCTTGAACAGCAGCAGAAGAAGGGCGCCACCTATGGCTGCACCTATCAGCTGCGAGGCCACATAGCCGAGAAAGTCTTTACCGGAGAGCTTGCCGGTGATAAACATGGCGAATGACACGGCGGGGTTGACATGGCAACCGGAAACATTGCCGATGGCATAGCACAGGCAGATGAGCACAAGCCCGAAACAGATTCCGATACCGAGGCCGCCGATCGAGTGACTCGCCTGTACAGCGAACCCCACGG
>CAJJOX010000239.1 GCA_905193485.1 uncultured Porphyromonadaceae bacterium
CTGCATCAGCACATCACCGTCTAATACTTCTCCGGTCTCCTCTATGCGGTAGCGGTTTTCCGGTGACAATCCTTTCAGACGCACTCTTCTGCTGTGAAAATTCGGTCTTGATAATACCTGTACATAAGTTACCAGCGCTTCCTTTTTATCCTTGGAAGCTACCATGTAGCAGTCGTAGCTGCCGTTTTCTAAATATGATGCGATCCGCCAGTAATCCCCTCTGCGGATCAGATCGTTGTACTTGTGATACATAGCGGTCTGTGCGGGGATCTGCTGCCTGTCCTCCTCAGGAATCTTCGTGATATCAAGCTCGTAGCCGAAGGTACCCGCCAATGCCACATGACCTCTCGTCTCGAAGGGTGTGCTTCTGCCCAACGCCACTCTCACCGTGCGCGCCCATGAGGCAGGTTCTCATCAGGGACACGGATGGGAACAGCTTACCGATGCCGCCATAAAGGCGCTCAACAACGGTCGCTCCGGGCTCGTGTTCATCCTATGGGGAGCATATGCCGGCCGCAAGCGTGAATTTATCGACATCGACCGTCATCTGGTGCTCTCCTCGGCTCATCCGTCGCCGCTGAGTGCATCACGCGGATTTTTCGGCAACCATCATTTCTCACGGGCCAATGCGTGGCTCATGTCACATGGCGAAACGCCCATCGAATGGTAATGGTGAATCTACGGCTAAAACATCTGTTGCCCGCGTTAAGCCTGCTGTTTGCGCTGACGCCTATACCCGACGCACATGCCGCCGACACTTCGACAGCCATTTTCAATCCCGCATTCCACACGCTTCAGCTGAAAGTGAACGGCAACGATATGCTTCCGCCCGTTATCGTCAGCGATACCGACGACCACATCACCATATCGTTTGACGAACTCGCCGACGAACGCCGCTACATGCGATATGAACTGATCCACTGCAATGCGCGATGGCAGCCCGACGGGCTTGTGTCGACTGAATTTCTCGACGGATTCAATGAAGCCGCGATCGACGACTATGCCTATTCGCAAGCGACAACGGTGCATTACGTCAACTATTCCTTTACCATTCCCAACGAAGACATGCATCCGAAGCTGTCGGGCAATTATCTGGTGCGCGTCTACGACGAGCGCGATCCGGAGGCGACCATCCTGCAGGCCCGCTTCTCCATTCTCGAGCATATCATGAATGTCACGGCCTCCGTAAGCTCACGCACCGATATCGACTACAACGATGCCCACCAGCAGCTTACAATCGGCGTTGATTTCGGCACCGATATCATCACGAGCCCATTCACCGACCTTCTTGTCGTTGTCGAGCAGAACGGCCGACAGGACAATGTGGCGTATGCATCCGCGCCATCCCGCATCGCCGGCACCGCGGCATGGTATGAGCACGACAGGGCGCTTATCTTCCCCGCAGGCAACGAGTACCGCCGCATGGAAATAATCTCGGTCAATTATCCCGGGATGGGTGTTGCCGAACTATCTTATGCCGATCCTGTCTATCATGCCACACTGTTCACCGACCGACCGCGCACCGGTCAGCCTTACGTCTACGACCAGACTCAGCACGGCCACTTCCGCATAAGGGAATACAATTCCGACAATCCCGACACCGAGGCCGACTATGTGATGACACATTTCTCACTTGATCTGCCTGAACAGGCAAACGCCGGCATTTTCCTCGACGGCGACATGGTTCAACGCCGTTTTTCGCCCGAAAGCCGCATGGTGTTCAACCGGGCATCGGGTCTGTATGAGCAATCGCTGCTGCTCAAACAAGGCGCCTACAACTATCAGTATCTCACGGTGCCCGCAGGATCTGACGCCGGCATGACATCGCCAATAGAAGGCGACAAATATCAGACAGTCAATTCCTACATAATAAAAGTCTACGCCCGGCGCCCCGGACAGCGCTATGACCGCCTCGTCGGATCCGCTTCAATCATATCCGGCAAATGACCGATACACCCATCACTCCGCCAATGGAAGAAACATCAGAAGAAATCATGCTACAGATAAAAGATGCCCTTGTGTCGCTTGACCTTGCAGAAGAATTTTTTGTGTGCGACCTCGACAAATGCCTCGGCGAATGCTGCATTGAAGGCGATGCAGGCGCGCCCGTCACCGAAAAAGAATATGAACGGCTCAAAGAAATATTGCCTATCGTGTGGGATGACCTGCTTCCGGCAGCGCGCGAACGCATCAGGGAAAAGGGTGTCGGCTATGTCGATGAGGAAGGCGATCTCGTGACGCAGATTGTCGACGGCCGCAACTGCGTGTTCACCACCTACGGACCCGGCGGAATGTGCCTGTGTGCAATCGAAAAAGCATACCGCGAGGGACGCACCGACTTCCGCAAACCCATGTCGTGCTATCTCTATCCGTTGCGGCTCACTGAATATCCCACTTTCACGGCGGTCAACTACCACCGCTGGAAGATATGCCGCTGCGCATGTGCTTTGGGACGCCGCGAAAGCGTGCGTCTTTATCAATTCATGCGCGAACCGTTAATCGAACGCTTCGGTCAGGAATGGTATGACGAGCTCACCGAGGCATGCGAAGCCTATCTCAGTGAATACGGTTGCGATAGGCGACAGTGAGGATCACGCCCCGCGTGAAAAGATAAGCGATGAAAGCCATCCACAGGCCATGGTTGCCAAACGGAACCGTCAGCAAGAAGCATAATAAGAAAAACACGAGCATAGCCATGGCCATGCTCAGAAGCATCATGCGTGTACGGGTGAGTCCGATAAAGACAGCATCCCACATGAAAGCTCCGAATCCTGCCGCCGGTATGGCCATGGCCCACCCTGAATAATGCCGGGCAAGCGCCACCACTCCGGTGTCGTTGCTGAGAAATGCCAGAAGCATATCGCCACATGTCATGTAGCCCAACGTAAAGACCGCGGCGAGCACTCCCCCGACGCCAAACAACGAGCGCACCGACCGCCTGAGCATCATTGCATCGCCGGCTCCGTAATGACGACCGCACAAAGCCTCGGCCGCCACACCGAGGCCGTCCATAAAATAGGAATACAGCGTGAACATCTGCATAAGCAATGCGTTGACGGCAAGCATATCCACACCCTGCTCAGCGCCGATACGGGTGAACCACAGCGTCACGGCCACAAGGCATAACGTGCGCAAAAAGATGTCGGTGTTGATGCGGAAGAATCGGGGCAATCCAGCCGCTATATCCCTCACCGGCACACGTATAAATCCATAACGACGCACGGCGAGCGCCAGCATCAGCAGGAAACCCGCCCCCCGC
>CAJJOX010000240.1 GCA_905193485.1 uncultured Porphyromonadaceae bacterium
CAGCTGCCCCCGCTCCCCAAAGGTAAACCGGCAGCAAGAGCCCATTGACATTATTTTTACATCTCACGGCACGGCAAAAAAGAAACCGCGCCGTACATGTTCATTACGACACAGCTTCGGGAGTAAACTATAAGCAGGATTTAAAATGCGATCGGTTTGGGAAAATAAAAAAGAGATGTTTCACAACATCTCTTTCCCTTTAAACCTTTATCTTAATCTAATACTATGAAAAACACACATGCAAATGTAAGAACTTTTTCCGATACGAACCAACAATTTTGTGTTGTTTTAACCAATTTTTAACTAAAAAATATCATTTTGCCTTACATTATTTGTTTCATCGATAAAGTAGGCGTGCATTATGTTTTTTCAAATCCGCGACATCGTTTCGCATCAAATCTTTTTTTATAAAAATAAGGTGAAAAAACTATGCAATTTTTTTTCGTTAGCACGCAAATTGCTAAATTCGCATCAAAATAACAATTGACAAGATATGGTTTATAAATTCCGTTTAGTTTCAGATGAGGTCGATAATTTCCGTCGTGAAATAGATATCGACGCCGATGCCACATTCCTGACATTGCGCAATGCCATATGTGACTCGGTCAATTACGACAAGAATCAGATGAGCTCGTTTTTCCTCTGTGAGGACGGATGGGAAAAAGATAAGGAAATCACGCTTGAGGATATGGGCACCGATTCGTCGGAGGATTCATATTTGATGGAGGATACCGTGATCAGTGACTTTATTGAGGATGAAGGTCAGCGCATGATTTTTGTGTTTGACTATATGACCGAACGTTCGTTCTTCATCGAGCTCAAACGTAGCGAACCGGGCAAGACGCTTCAGGATCCGATTTGCTCGCTTTCCATGGGCACGCCTCCGCCGCAGTTTGTTGATCTCGACGAGTTCGAGGCCAAAATCGATCTCAAGACGGCTTCTGCATCCGATCTCGACGAAGATTTCTACGGCTCTGATGAGTTTAACGCCGACGAATTCGATGCCGAAGGGTTCGATGAAATGACATTTGAAGATTAACTGACGCAAATATATGAAAATATGTGTCGCGCGCCGGATATGCCGGTTGGCTGCCGCCGCGACACGCGATTGAATGGGCAGACTGATGGCTATCGACTACGGGCGTAAACGTTGCGGCATTGCCGTGACCGACACGTTGCGCATCGGGGCCACCGGACTCACGGCGGTTGCCACCGCCAAGCTTGTCGATTTCGTGCGCGATTATGTGATGCGTGAACCTGTCGACGCAATTGTCGTCGGGCTTCCGCGCACTGTGAGAGGCGAGTTGTCGCAGTCCATGGATTATATCCGTCCGGGAATAGGTCGTCTGCGCAAAGCGCTTCCCGATATTCCGGTGACATTCTTCGACGAGCGTTTTACATCAGTCATCGCCCACCGCAGCATGATTGATTCGGGCATGAAACGGCAGCAGCGGCGTGACAAGGCTGTGGTCGATGAAATCGCCGCCACAATCATTCTCAACGACTATCTCCAAAGTAAACAATACCAACAGCAATGAATCTTCCGATATATCTCTACGGACATCCGGTGCTCCGAAAAAAATCCGGCGATGTGACGGCCGACTATCCCGATCTTAAAAAGCTCGTGGCCGATATGTATGAAACCATGTATACCAGCGAGGGCGTGGGGCTTGCAGCCCCGCAGATAGGGCGTAACGACCGCATCGTCGTGATCGATGCCAACCCTGTGGCCGATTCATTCCCCGAATGTGCAGGTCGCAGGCTGACGCTCATCAATCCAGTCATAGAGATACTTGGCAACGATGTGGAATCCCGTATGGAAGGTTGTTTGAGTCTTCCCGGACTCTCTGAAAAGGTGAAACGCGTCGAGCATATTCGCCTGAGCTGGGTTGATGAGGATTTCAATCCCCATCAGGAAGAAATTACGGGTTTCCTTGCCCGTATCGTACAGCATGAGTGCGACCATCTCGAAGGCATGCTTTATGTCGACCACATATCGCCTATCCGTAAGCAGCTTATCAAAGGTAAGCTCAAGGATATAGCCGAGGCTCGCATACGTTGCGATTATCCGGTGCGATACGCTCCGCGTCGGAAATAAAGTTTACGGCGCCGCCTGTTTCTCTCAAAACATTAAAACAAATCAATCCATCACCTAATCTCCAATTCACTCAGACATCCTGTCATGGCCGACGATAAAAAAATCATTTTCTCGATGGTGGGCGTATCTAAAACTTATCCGCCCCAGAAACAAGTGCTTAAGAATATCTATCTTTCGTTTTTCTATGGCGCTAAGATCGGTATCATAGGTTTGAACGGTTCCGGTAAGTCATCGCTTCTCAAGATTATTGCCGGTATAGACAAAAGCTATCAGGGAGAGGTGGTGTTTTCTCCCGGCTATTCGGTTGGCTATCTCGAGCAGGATCCGCAACTTGATCCCGATAAAACCGTCATAGAGGTGGTGAGGGAAGGCGTGCGCCCCGTGATGGATTTGCTCGCTGAATTTGACCGTGTCAATGAGGCGTTTGGCGATCCCGATGTGCTTGAGGATCCCGACAGAATGGATGCGCTCATCGCCAGGCAGGCCGAATTGCAGGATGCCCTCGACGCCGCCGACGCATGGAACATCGACAGCAAGCTTGAGCGTGCGATGGATGCTCTGCAATGTCCGCCCGACGATCAGAAAATATCAACTCTTTCAGGCGGCGAGCGCCGTCGTGTGGCTCTTTGCCGTCTGCTTCTTCAGCAACCCGATGTGCTTTTGCTTGACGAGCCGACCAACCATCTCGACGCCGAGTCGATCGACTGGCTGGAACAACATCTGCAGCAATACCCGGGCACCGTAATCGCCATCACCCACGATCGTTATTTCCTTGACCATGTGGCCGGCTGGATTCTCGAACTGGATCGCGGAGAAGGCATCCCCTGGAAGGGCAACTACTCGGGCTGGCTCGAGCAGAAGACCAAGCGCATGGCCATGGAGGAGAAGCAGGAATCGAAGCGCCGCAAGACCCTCGAGCGCGAACTGGAGTGGGTGCGCATGTCACCTTCGGGCCGCCATGCCAAGTCGAAGGCGCGTCTGTCGGCCTACGACAAGCTGATGAACGAGGATGCGAAGCAGAAGGAGGAGAAGCTCGAGATCTTCATCCCGAACGGACCGCGTCTGGGCGACGTGGTGATCGAGGCGCACGACGTCTCGAAGGCCTTCGGCGACCGCGTGCTCTACGAACACCTCGACTTCTCGCTGCCGCCCGCCGGC
>CAJJOX010000241.1 GCA_905193485.1 uncultured Porphyromonadaceae bacterium
AAATAGCCGATCAAGCTATTTAGCCGCCTCCGGTTGTTGTTGCAACCGCTTATGCTTTTTTATCCTGAGCTTTTTTTGCTTTTGCCCGCGGAGCTTTTTCTTTCTTTGTAGCAGTCGTTTTTTTTGATGGAGTCTTTTCGGCGGGAGCAGCCTCTGCCTCTGTCTTGTTTTCGCGCAGAAGATGCTCTTCGTTGAAGTGTTCAATGTTTTTGCGCATTGAGCTTACTTCTTTGTTGAGGGTTTCGATTTCCTGTTCCTGATTACGGATAGTGGTGAGCAGGGCATTGAGTTCTTCATTGTCGATGGAAAGCGGGTATTGCTCTTCAACGCGCACGATGAAGTCGGCCAGTACGTTCATGTAGTTTGTGAATGCCTGGAACGGAGTTTCGTAGGGGCTGAAATTGGAATGAGCCGCACCGTCGGCAAAATGCTTGGTCGCCATGTAGAAGAGATGGTCGGCGGCCTGTAGGTAATACCAGTCTTGTTTCAGGCGGCGGTCGTCGCATAGGCGTACGCGTTCGGCTACAGAATAGAGCTTTTCAAAAGCTTCATTCTGGAGTTTGTTGCCGAGCCATGCAGTTGTGTCGCGGGATTCGTCGGTCCACGATATGGGGTGCATGATGGAAAGTTCGCCTACGGGCTTGAGTTTTGAGATGGCTTCGGTAGGTGTGACGAACTCCACTCCGCGTTCATTGGCGAAATAGGGTAGGGCTTCAAGGAACTGGAATATGCCGGTTTCACGAGTCTGGAACTCGCCGAAAGTTTCGAGATTCATTGACAGATTGATTATCTGCTCTTCGGCGGGAGTGGATGCGATCCAGTCGATGTATTTGTCGGCTGTCAGTGGATAAGCGTCCCAGTCTGTGTTGCTGAATCGTTTTGCGATATCGTCGCTCAGTTTGGCGTTACGCAGCAGTATCTTAAGCTTCGGAGCCGATGCGGCGCAATAGACGTAGTTGGGCGATTTCCATCCGAGGATGTGTTTGGCTCCTTCGGTGATGACGCCTTTATATCCCATATCGAGAATCTGTGGAGCCATTTCATCGCAATAGATCAACTCTGTGTTGCGAAGCACTTTCGGCGTTACGCCGAAAAGTTCACGGATCTTGTCGTCGTGCACTTTCACCTGATTGGCAAATTCCTCGGGATCGGTAAGCGAGCTGAGTGAATGTGCATATGTTTCCGCCAGAAATTCCACGCGTCCGGTGGCTGCAAGTTTCTTGAGCAAGTCGATAAATTCGGGTACATATTGTTCGCATTGTTCCAGAGCGACGCCGGTGATTGAAAGGGCGAATCTGAAATTGGGGTGCTGTTCGAGCATGCGCAGAAGACTTTCGGCTGCAGGGATATAGCTGCGTTGAGCTATTCGCGTGACGATGTCGTCGTTGGTGAAATCGTCATAATAATAGTGATCGTTGCCTATGTCGAAAAAGCGGTATCTTTTGAGGCGGAACGGCTGGTGGATTTGGAAATAAAAACAGATAGCTTTCATGATTTATCGTAGAGAGGTGTTGATTGGTTCGTTAATAATAATTTGAGGAGGTAAGAAGTCAGCGGTCGTTTATTACACGGTGATATATGTCGATCACTTTGGCTCCGGCTTTGTCCCAGGTGATACGGTTCACTTCGTCGAGTCCGTCTTCACGGAGCTGACGATACATTGCCGGATATGTGATGATAGAGTGTATGGCGTCGGCCATGGCGTCGATATCCCAATAGTCTGTTTTGATCACATTGTCGAGGATTTCGGCGCAACCGCTCTGCTTGGAGATAATCGAAGGTACACCCATCTGCATGGCTTCAAGGGGCGAGATGCCGAAAGGCTCCGAAACGGAAGGCATGATGTAAACGTCGCTTGCCTTGAGCATTTCATAGACTTGTTTGCCTTTCTGGAATCCCGGAAAATGGAAACGGTCGGCAATGCCGCGCTCGGCGGCAAGAAGGATCATCTTGTCCATCATATCGCCTGATCCGGCCATTACAAAGCGTACGTTGTGGTTGTTTTTGAGTACTTTGGCGGCGGCTTCAACAAAGTATTCCGGACCTTTCTGCATGGTGATACGCCCCAGAAAAGTGACAACTTTTTCTTTTGGCTTGGTCACTTCAACATTGAGCAGTTCGTCGCTCAGCGGTGTGACGGCATTGTGGACGGTGGTTACCTTGGCCGGATTGATGCCATATTTCTCGATTACGGTCTGGCGTGTGAGATTGCTGACAGTGATGATGTGGTCGGCCTGATTCATGCCGTCCTTCTCAATGCCGAATACCGTGGGATTGACATTGCCGCGTGAACGGTCAAAGTCAGTGGCATGTACGTGAATCACGAGCGGCTTCCCGGTCACTTGCTTGGCGTGGATGCCGGCGGGATAGGTGAGCCAGTCGTGTGAATGGATGATATCAAAGTCGAGAGTGCGTGCTATAACGCCTGCGCAGATTGAATAATTGTTGATTTCCTCGAGCAGGTTGTCGGGATAACGTCCGGAAAATTCAAGGCATCCGAGATCGTTGGTGCGCATGTAGTTGAAGTCGGCATAAATGTTGGAGCGCAACTTAAAATATAGGTCTGGATCCATATATTTGCCGATCCGCTGTTCCACATATTCGCGGCTGACGTCGCGCCATGCGATCGGAATCTGGGACGCACCTATTATATTCGCGAAACTTTTATCCTCATCGCCCCAAGGCTTGGGTATGACAAAGGATATATCCATATCGCCACATTCCCACATACCTTTTGTGAGGCCGTAGCTGGCAGTGCCAAGACCGCCGAGAATATGAGGGGGGAATTCCCACCCGAACATTAAAGCTTTCATTATATGTGACAGTGTGACGGGTTAGAGATTGAATTTCTTTAGGGTCTTGATTGTGCGCAGGATGCCGGCTACGTTTGTGGCATGACTGATGGCGCCGCGTCCGGAGAATGGCGGGTTGCCGTCGTAGAGTTGCGAGAGCGAACCGACGCAAGCATTGGTCATTTCGTCTTCATAGCCGATGAGCATACGGTCGATGTAGCTCACACCGCTGAGGCCGAAGACCTTAAGGTAGGCATCGGCATAGAAGCTGAAAAGCCACGGGCGGGCCGGACCGTTGTGGAGCGCCATTTCACGGTCGTCGGGAGAGCCCTGATAGTTGGGACGATATCCGAAACTCTTTGGTGAAAGCGTGCGGAGGCCTTTTGGTGTCAAAAGTTCACGTGTCACCACATCGAGTACGCCTTTCCGTTGACGGCGGTCAAGGGGCGAATAGTCAAGGCCG
>CAJJOX010000242.1 GCA_905193485.1 uncultured Porphyromonadaceae bacterium
TTACCGTAGGGGGGAGGGGAGGGAGATTGCGTCCGACCGCTATGTTGCTGCCTGTGACCACCACTTCCGAAAGCGCGAGCGTATCGGGCGTTTCGGCTACGGAAACATCCGATAAGCCCGCGATGAGGGATATAATACAGAGAGCTTTCGTGTTCATATAAACGGTTGCGCGTTACGGCAGTTTGTTGTATTCGTTGTCGGAAACGGGCTCAAGCCATTCGTTGGATGTGTCTTTGCCGGGCACGCCGAATGCAAGGTGGGCAAACCAACTGTCGCGTGCTGCTCCATGCCAGTGTTTTACATTGGCAGGAATGTGGATCACTGTGCCGGGGAGAATCTCGACGGCCGGTTTCCCTTCTTCCTGATACCATCCGCGTCCGGCAATACCGATGAGCATCTGGCCTCCACCCTCGCTGGCGTGGTGAATGTGCCAGTTGTTGCGGCATGCGGGTTCGAATGTGACGTTCGACACGTTGACCTGTTGTCCAGATATCGGAGCTAACCAACTTTTTCCTGAGAAATACTTGGTGTAGGCGTCGTTGGGTTCGCCAACGGGAAATATCATCTGATTCTGGAATTCTGCCAGAGCGTCAGCTTCGTCAGATGCGTGCGCCCAAACATCTTTGGCCATGCGGAAAGCAGCCCATGCGTTGGGCCATCCGGCATAGAAGCCTACATGTGTGAGTAGCTCGGAGATTTGCTGTCGTGTCACGCCGTTGGATTTGGCAAACATCAGGTGATGCTGGAGTGAAGAGTCGGTGATGCCTTTGCCCACGAGTGTGGCGATTGTGATCATGCTGCGATCGTGGGGTGACAGTCCGGGACGGTTCCACACTTCTCCGAAGAGGATGTCGTCGTTGACTTTGGCAAATTCGGGAGCAAATTCGCCGAGAGCGTCGCGACCGGCGGTTTGGGTGATTTTTTTCTGAGCCATGGCTGATTGAAATGATATTAATGTCAGAAATGCTGAAACAAGAGTGAAAAATAACCGGATCATATTGGATTGTCTTATGGTTTTATCGGAAGGTAGCGTAGCCAAACAACACCGTTGCCCGGTTGGCTTACTTCGGTGAGCCGCAGTCGGAAAGGCGATGATGAGTCGTTGCTGAGCCCGTCGAATGTCGAGGCCATGCCCTGTCGGCCGTCGATCCCCGGAGCGATCATCATGCTGAATTCGTCGATGAGGCCGGCCTGAAGGAATGCGGCATTGATATGTCCGCCTCCTGTGAGTGCCAGGCGTTCCACACCGAAATGCTCGTGCAGTATTGTCACGGCACGTGCAAGATCGATCTCTCCGCGACCGGTAGCGATCCAGGATATGCCTTGTCCGGTAAGCGTGCGGTGATATTCGGCCGGTGCGTCTTCGGATGTGACGACCACGAGGGCGCCGTCGAATTCGTTGGACGGCCAGCGTAAGCGGCCGAGGGTGTCGATGCCTATTGTGTGATGCGTGGATTTTGAGGCCACATGGAATGATTCATGTCCGACGGGTGTCGTGTCGCCGGCCGTAAATGGCTCATCGGAGGCGTAGTGCATTTGCATTGTCACACGCCCCATCAGCAGTGACGGGCAGTTGAGCTTGCCAAGCACTTCATAATATTCGTCGCCGGGTTCGATCTGTTCGGTCATATCGCAATCGATGCGTCCGTCGACCGACGAGATCATATGACATATGATATAAGGACGTGACATGTTTTTTGTTGGTTTGATTCACATTGCAAAATTACAGGCATAAATCAATATGGAGATAACCATAATTTCGGTTTGGCGTACCATTTTTACATCAGCGGGAGGAAATCCGGTCGAAATGTTGTAGATTTGCAGCATGGAAAACGAATATAATATAAACTCTGTCGCAGCTTATTGTGACCTTTTCGGTTTTGAAGCGCAGCACCCTCTGGTAGCTGCTGTCGACTCATTGAAGACCAATCCGACCCGTCTTGAGGAATACACCGCACGATGGAGCGTTTATGCAATGTTTCTGAAGCGTACGCGCGGATGCACCATAAATTACGGTAAGACCAGCTATGACTACGATGATCAGTCGGTGGTGTGTATTGGTCCGGGTCAACTGACTCATACGGTGGTTCATGCAACGGATATCAAGCCCTCTTTCCGTGGTCTTGTGTTTCATCCCGATCTGCTTTTCCGTACATCGCTGGCTCAGAAGATCCGGCAATATTCGTTTTTCGGATATGAGTCGCGCGAGGCTCTTCATCTCTCGCCTGATGAGCGCGCCAACGTCGAGGATTGCTTCGACCGCATCGAACGTGAGCTTTCGCATCCAGTCGACCGTTTTTCGAAAGGTCTGATAGTTAGCAATATCGAGCTGCTTCTCGATTATTGCCTGCGTTATTACAGCCGCCAGTTTGAAGTGCGCGAGGTGCTTAATGCCGGTATCATGGCACGTTTTGACCGCATGCTCGACGAATATGTCAACGATGCTTCGGCGTGTGCTGGCGGACTGCCCAATGTGAAATATTTCGCCAATCGCATGGCGCTGAGTTCAAACTATTTCGGCGACCTTGTGAAGCGTGAGTCGGGAGTCACGGCTCAGGATTATATTCAGGAAAAGTTGCTTGGCCGTGCCAAAATGCTGCTTTTGAACGAGGGCGGCAATGTAAGTCAGACCGCCTATTCGCTGGGCTTTCAGTATCCTCAGCATTTTATTCGCTTTTTCAAGCGTAAGACAGGAGTGACACCCCGCGAATTCATAAACGCCAACTGAACGCTCCGACCCCGTCGGTTTAATGAAAAATCACTACATTTGTAGAGTAAAAAAATATTCACGGTTTAATTTAACATACTGACAAATAACTATCGGAATATAATTAAATATTGAGATATAATTAAATATTGAGCTTCGTGGCTCTTGTCCTCTCAACCGAAAACCGCCAAAACTTTCATGAAACGAGGATAAGCACCGATTGGAGTTCAGCCTGTTATGGGTTGAATTATTTGTGCTTGCTTGTTTCAATGGCGCTTGGCGGTGCCACGGTTGGAGGCGAATGCAATTAATCCAGCCCATTATGGTTCATATAGGACAGTTGATAAAAGATGAAATGACCCGCCAGGAACGTACCCCGGCGTGGCTTGCCAGACGCATCAATTGTCAGCGGCCTAATGTATACTACATCTTTTCACAGCCCCATATCAATACACAACTCTTGGCTACCATCAGCAAGGCGCTTAACAAAAATTTCTTCAGATATTATACTGATGACGAATGTGGCGTAAAATAATTTTACCAT
>CAJJOX010000243.1 GCA_905193485.1 uncultured Porphyromonadaceae bacterium
TCTATTAAGCGGCAGCTGCCCCCGCTCCCCAAAGGTAAACCGGCAGCAAGAGTCCTTTGACATTATTTTTACAGCTCACGGCATGGCAAAAAAGAAACTGCGCCGTACACATGCTCATTACGACACAGCGTCCTTCAGTCCAAGTTCGCGCCCGACAGTAAAAATCCGGCGCGCCCACCGCTTGACGGGGAGCACGCCGTAATTATCCTGTATGGTCACAAATTTGCTTACTTGAGCATCGCGATCAGAGCCTCAAAGGCCTCACTGACGCCATCCTTGTTCTTACCGCCGGCCTGGGCGAATCCCGGCTGGCCGCCGCCACCGCCCTGAATCTTTCTGGCGGCCTCGCGAACCATCTGCGATGCATTATAGCCACGTTTGACAACGTCGTCCGTAAGCATAACCGTGAGCAATGGCTTGCCTGCCACGTCGATGGTGGCTGCAACGAACGCTGTCGATTCAGGCGATGCCGCACGGACGCCAAACGCCACATTTTTCACCATTTCGGGGACACGCACACCGCCGAGAGTCACCACCTTGATGTCACCGATCATGTCGGCATTGGCGATAGCCTGCGCTACCATGGCGTCGGCGCGCTCTTTCATGTAGCCTTCAACTTCTTTGTGCAGATCGGCATTCTCGGCTATGGCACGCCGCATGGCTGCCACCACGTCAGGTGCGTTGTTAAACATGCCCGCCATCTCACGCATACGGTCAGTAAGCTCGTCGAGTGCATTCTCGACAGCCTCGCCGGTGATTGCTTCTATACGGCGTATGCCGGCCGCGATGCTGCTTTCCGACACGATACGGATCATGCCGATATTACCCGTGTTGTCAACGTGCGTTCCTCCGCACAGCTCAACGGAGTCGCCATAGCGTATCACTCGCACCTCCTCGCCATATTTCTCGCCGAACAGCGCCATGGCGCCCATGGACTGTGCTTCGGCTATCGGCACATTGCGGCGCTCGTCGCGCGATATGGCTGCACGCACTTTGGCGTTGGCTCTGTGCTCGACCTCGCGAAGCTCCTCGGGGGTCACCTTCTGGAAATGGGAGAAGTCGAAGCGGAGAAACTTAGGCGACACGAACGAGCCGCGCTGCTCGACATGAGTGCCGAGCACCTCGCGGAGAGCTTCATGCAGAAGGTGTGTGGCTGTATGGTTGCACGATGTCGCCATACGGTTTTTTTTGTCGATACGGGCTTCGAACACTGCCGTCGGGTCGGCGGGCATCTTCTTGGTGAGATGCACGGCCATGCCGTTTTCACGTTTTGTGTCATATATTTCGGTCACCGATCCGTCGGGTGACACAAGCACACCGCTGTCGCCTACCTGACCGCCCATCTCGGCATAGAAAGGCGACTGTGCGAGTACGATCTGATAGAATTCGCCTTTTTTCTGTTTTACCTTACGGTAACGAAGTATGTTGGTGGTGAATTCCGTGTTGTCATAACCCACGAATTCGGGATCACCTTCGTTAACAACGGTCCAGTCGTCGGTTTCGACGGCGGCGGCATTGCGTGCGCGATCCTTCTGAGCCTGCATCTCACGGTCAAATTCCGCCTGGTCGAGCGTCATGCTGTTTTCTTTCAATATCAGTTCGGTAAGATCGAGCGGGAATCCGTATGTGTCGTAAAGCACAAACGCCTCTTTGCCCGAAATTTCGGTTTTGCCTGCGCTCTTGGCGGCGGCTATGGCATTGTCAAGCATGCGGATACCGTTTTCGAGCGTGCGCAGAAATGAATCCTCCTCTTCTTTGATCACCTTCATGATCAGCTCACGCTGGGCGGGGAGTTCGGGATAAGCTTCACCCATGCTTTCAATCAGCGTGTCGACGAGCTTGTACATGAATGCCTGCTTCTGATCCAGGAACGTATAAGCATAGCGCACGGCGCGACGAAGGATGCGGCGTATGACATATCCGGCCTTTGCATTGCCGGGCAATTGCGAGTCGGCGATCGAGAATGCAATCGTACGAACGTGGTCGGCGATGACGCGCATTGCGATGTCAACCTTGTCGTTGTCGCCGTATTTCTTGCCCGAAAGCTCTGCTATGCGGTCGATCAGCGGGGTGAACACGTCGGTGTCGTAGTTTGACGTCTTGCCCTGCAGCGCCATGCAGAGGCGTTCGAATCCCATGCCGGTGTCAATAACCCGTGCCGGCAGCGGCTCGAGTGAGCCGTCGGCTTTCCGGTTATATTGCATGAACACGAGATTCCAGATCTCGATCACCTGCGGATGGTCGTGATTGACAAGGTCGCGGCCGGCAACGGCTGCGCGCTCCTCGTCGCTTCGCAGATCTATGTGTATCTCGGAGCAGGGACCGCAGGGACCTGTGTCGCCCATCTCCCAGAAATTGTCGTGTTTGTTTCCGTTGATGATATGATCGGCAGGCAGATGGGCTTCCCAGTAACCGGCAGCCTCGTCATCACGGGCAAGTCCCTCTTCAGGCGAGCCCTCAAACACCGTGGCATACAACCGTTCGGGGTCGAGCTTGAGCACATCGACCAGATATTCCCACGCCCAGTCGATGGCCTCGCGCTTGAAATAGTCGCCGAAGCTCCAGTTGCCGAGCATCTCAAACATCGTGTGATGGTATGTGTCCATCCCCACCTCTTCAAGATCATTGTGCTTGCCGCTCACGCGCAGACACTTCTGCGAGTCAGCCACACGCTGATATTTTGCGGCTTTGTTGCCCAGGATTATATCTTTAAACTGATTCATGCCGGCGTTGGTGAACATCAGCGTCGGATCATCTTTGATCACCATCGGTGCCGACGGCACTATGTGGTGGCCCTTGTCGCGGAAAAACGACTTGAACGACTCACGGATTTCTTTAGCTGTAAGCATTTTATATTATGATGTTATAAGTTTTCTATTTTCAATTTGTGACTGTTTTGCCTGCCATGCCAAAAACAGCCCGTTAATTAAGGTGCAAAATTACCCATATTTTCGTATTTTTGCAACTGCAACCGACATAATTCCCGACTATGGACTCCATTGAAAAAAAATATTACAAGATTTCCGAAGTGGCCGAGCTGCTTGGCATTCCCGCTTCCACACTCCGCTTCTGGGAGAAGAGTTTCACCGTCATCAAGCCAAAACGAAACAGCCACGGCACCCGGTTCTATACACCCGCCGACATCGACAAGATAGCCATGGTGCATTATCTTGTCAAGGAGCGCGGCCTCAAGCTCGATGCCGCACAGGAGCAGATCCGCTCCAACCCGCAGGGCATCGAGCGACGG
>CAJJOX010000244.1 GCA_905193485.1 uncultured Porphyromonadaceae bacterium
TGGACACTAATGAGCAGGTTACAAAAAAGAGGCTGCGCCATTTTGACACAGCCTCTATGTTTAAGTCTAATGCTGTTCCGATTATTTCGAAAGGGCTTTTATCGCTGCTGTGAGGCTGGCGATTTTAGCATCGGCGTCAGAGAGTTTGCGGCGTTCACCTTCGACGACGGCCTGAGGGGCGTTGGCAACAAAACGCTGGTTGTCGAGTTTTTTCATGACTGACGTGCGGAAGCCTTCATAGTAGTCGAGGTCCTTTTTCAACTTGGCCAGTTCGGCTTCTACATCAATGTTGTCGGCGAGAGGCACGTTGACTTCCGTAGTGCCGACCATGAACGTCGCGGCTGCCGGATCTTTAACGGCATTGTGATTGATAGTGCTCACGTTGGCCAATTTTACTATGACGGCATCTTGAGTCTTGTCCCATGAACCCAGAATGTTGACCGTGAGTGAGTCTTTGTTGGGAATGTTCTTGACGGCACGAACATTACGAAGTCCATTGACCACTTCTTTGGCATGCTCGATCAGATTCATGATGTCAAAATCTATTTCACCTGCTGTCGGTGTGGATGCATACATGATTGATTCTCCATCGGCGCGATCGGCGATATGTTGCCAGAGTTCTTCGGTTATGAACGGCATGAAGGGATGGAGCAGACGTAGAAGTGAATCGAAGAAGTGTAATGTCGTTTCATACGTGGTTTTGTCGATAGGTGAGCCGTAGGCGGGTTTGACCATTTCGAGATACCACGATGAGAATTCGTCCCAGAACAGACGGTAGAGCTCTTTGATCGCTTCCGAGATCCGGAATTTTGACATGAGGCCGTTGATCTCCGTGATGGCTTGGGATAGCTTGGTCCCGAACCATCGGCATGCGATTTGAGCCGATTCAGGTTGTTTGAGTGTGTCATCGGTTTCCCATCCTTTGACAAGACGGAATGCATTCCATATCTTGTTGGAGAAGTTACGTCCCGTTTCGCAGAGTTTTTTGTCAAAGAAAATATCATTGCCTGCCGGAGCGGAGAGCATGATGCCAATGCGCACTCCATCAGCGCCATATTCTTCGATCAGTTTTAGCGGATCCGGTGAGTTGCCAAGTTGTTTCGACATTTTGCGGCCTATTTCATCTCGTACGATACCGGTGAAATAGACGTTGTTGAATGGTGGCCGGCCGATAAATTCATATCCGGCCATTATCATGCGGGCAACCCAGAAAAAGATGATGTCGGGGCCTGTCACGAGATCCGTTGTCGGGTAATAATAGTTGATCTCTTCGTTGTTAGGCTCAAGGATGCCGTTGAAGAGAGTGATAGGCCAGAGCCATGATGAGAACCATGTGTCAAAACAATCGTCGTCTTGTCGAAGATCGGAGGCTGTAATTGATGGATTGTTCTTACGGGCAAGTTCAAGAGCTTCATCGGCCGATTCGGCAACGACAAACGATCCGTCGGGCAGATAGTAGGCCGGAATGCGATGACCCCACCATAGCTGACGTGAAATACACCAGTCGCGAATGTCGGTCATCCAATGGCGGTAGGTGTTCTTGAATTTGTCGGGTATGAACTTGATTATGTCATTCTCGACGGCTTCAAGTGCCGGCTTGGCCAATGAATCCATCTTGAGAAACCACTGGTCGCTCAGTCGGGGCTCGACAACGGTGTCGGCGTTGCGTTCAGAATAACCGACCTTGTTCTCGTAATTTTCTATTTTTTCAATGAGTCCGGCCGCTTCAAGATCTTTTGCGATCTGTTCGCGCACGGCAAACCGGTCCATGCCGACATACATGCCCGCCGCTTCGCTTACGGTTGCGTCATCGTTGAAGATGTCGATGCTTTCAAGATTATGCTTCTGGCCGAGCATATAGTCGTTCATGTCATGAGCAGGAGTGACTTTGAGGCATCCTGTGCCGAATTCGATATCAACGTAGTCATCTTCAATCACCGGAATTTCACGGCCGACAAGCGGCACGATGACACGCTTTCCGTGAAGATGCCGGTTTTTGGGATCGGCGGGATTGATGCACATGGCTGTATCGCCCATTATGGTTTCGGGACGAGTGGTGGCAACTATGGCATAACCATCCTCACCTACGATTTTATAGCGGAGGTAATAAAGTTTAGAATGCTCTTCCTTGTAGATCACCTCGATGTCGCTAAGCGCTGTCTGTGCTTTCGGATCCCAGCTCACCATGCGTTTGCCGCGATAAATAAGGCCTTTACGGTATAGGTCGACAAAAACGCGTATCACACTTCGTGAGCGGATGTCATCCATTGTGAATGCTGTTCGGTCCCAGTCGCAGGAGGCTCCGAGTTTTTTAAGCTGCTTAAGTATGATGCCGCCGTATTTGTGGGTCCATTCCCATGCCTTTTCAAGAAATTCTTCACGCGTGAGATCGCTTTTTTTGATGTTTTGTTCAGCAAGTTTGGCTACGACTTTGGCTTCTGTGGCAATGGCGGCATGGTCGGTTCCGGGTACCCACAGGGCATTTTTACCATCCATGCGGGCGCGTCTGACGAGTATGTCCTGGATCGTGTTGTTGAGCATGTGTCCCATATGGAGAACACCGGTGACGTTTGGCGGGGGAATTACAATGCAAAAGGGTTCGCGTGCATCCGGCGTGCTGTGAAACAGATTGTGTTTCAGCCAATATGCATACCATTTATCCTCCACTTCGGCAGGATTGTATTTAGTGGCTAACTCGTTCATAATCGAAAAGGATGGTGAAAACGTTTAAAAATCAGCGCAAAATTACGAATTATTCACCTCATTTGCAAATACGCGCGATGCTTCCAGAGAATATGCGCGTGTCTTTTCCGGGTGTGTTTCGTGATTATATTTCAAGGGCTGTCGACAAAAAAATCGTCGACAGCCCTTGAATGATGATTGATTGTTAAAAGTGCTGTTTACGGTAGCGCTTTTTGTCAGCCGAAGATGCGGAAACTTACGGTCAGTCCGGCCATTACAATTGCTACCATTGACATCAATTTGATAAGGATGTTCAGCGACGGTCCTGAGGTGTCTTTGAACGGATCACCGACAGTGTCGCCTACAACAGTGGCTTTGTGCACCTCACTTCCTTTGCCGCCGAAATTGCCTTCCTCAATGTATTTCTTTGCATTATCCCAGGCTCCGCCGCTGTTGGCCATCATAATCGCCAGAACAAATCCGCTGGCTGCTGCGCCGGAAAGCATAGCGACTACGGCTTCAAACCCCAAAAGGACCGCAACCCTAATACGAGCCGCGACGGCG
>CAJJOX010000245.1 GCA_905193485.1 uncultured Porphyromonadaceae bacterium
CCCCCCCCCCCCCCCCTTTTTAAAAAAGGGGGGGTTTTTGCCCCCCGCCACGATGTATTCCATTTGTTGAAGTGTCATATTAACGCGAGTTCGGGATAAGAAATGTCCTAAAAAAGTTAAATCGGCAGCTTGAAAAAGTTGCCGATTATTTTGATAATATCGTTGATATACAGTAATTTAGAGGTGCCAAACAATAAATACTGTATCATGATTACCGAGAGTAAAGTTACTAAAAATTTTTGTATCGCAGACGATTTCTGCAAGGAATTTGAGGTAGAGATAGCGAAAAATGTCCTTCCTTCGTCTGCTGACGCTCCAAAACGGCGCAGAAAGCGCATGATGTCGGATGCAGAGGTCATCACAATCCTGATCTGCTTCCACTTCAACTCCTACCGCAACTTCAAGCATTATTATCCGGGATGCGTATGCATCCACTGGAAACATCTGTTCCCGCGGACCTTCTCATATAACCGTTTCGTGGAGACCATGCCACGTTGTTTCGTGGCGCTGACCATGTTTCTGCGGCTGGCATGTTTCGGAGAGTGTACGGGAATCAGCTTTGTTGACAGCACCTGCATCCCGGTGATACACAACAAGCGTCAGTACAACATGAAGGTGTTCAAGGATATCGCGACCAAGGGGAAGAGCACTATGGGCTGGTATATGGGCTTCAAGCTGCATCTGCTCTGCAACGAGAAAGGGGAATTGATTAATTTCGTACTGACCCGCGCAAACGTGGACGACCGCAACGAGAATGTAATAGATGCGCTGACGGACAAGGCGTTCGGGAAACTTTACGCCGACAAGGGGTATATATCGCAGTCTCTTTTCGGACACCTTTGGGATGACGGCATACATATTGTAACCGGACTGCGCTCTAATATGAAACAGCGTCTCATGCCGCTTTACGACAAGATAATGCTTCGTAAACGGAGTATCATCGAGTCAATAAACGATATGCTGAAAAATGTGGCGCAGCTTGTTCATTCGCGCCACAGGAGCGTCCATAACTTCCGTATGAACCTGCTTGCGGCAATGGGCGCATATTGTTTCTTCGCTAAAAAGCCTGAAGTAAACTTCGATTTCGATGTGCCTGAGTCTATCGGGCAGCTCGACCTCTGGCAATAAGTCTCATCGCGATGGAAAAAATCAGGCGACCATGATCGGGCGCCCGATGTTCTATGTCGTTTGACTTAGTGGAAAAACAGAGATTTTTTATTCCGAACTCGCGTTAATAGGGCTTAACAAATGTATAGACATCAACTGTGAGGTCAAAGCTTATATGTCAGCATCAAATGGAAACCCAGTTGTTTGCTGCGGACAATCGGACTGCTTATAATGGTATTGTCCATGCGTATTGACATATCGGTATATTCCGTTCTTCTCGAATATAAATCAATGCCGCCGGTCAGAAAAAGACGCTTCCACAACCGATAAATTACAGATATCTCAAGATGATTGAACGATGAATGGGAGGCGTCACCCTGAACATCCACCGGCTTTCCTTCTGGGGTCAACGACCAGTCGTAGTTCGCATCATAACCACTCCATGTGTATATTTTGTAAAACTGATTTGCAATCTTGACAGATATTCTGTCATTCGATAATGTCCAGTTCAAGCCGGCCTTGACCGAAAATCCGGATCCCCAGTTGTAATTGCGGTGATAATCTCGGTAGAAGTCTGTCAGCACTCCGGCAAGAATGACACCATTGAGATGTATATACCCGTCAAATGACATTAGCTTTGTTGGTACATACCTGAACATGGCACCGCCTCCAATAGAAGCCGGGGACCCCATTTTATAGGGTATAGAACATGGGAAATAGGCGGCATTCCTTTCGGGTCGTATCGTGTCAGAGTCAAAAAAATCAAAATGCTGATATAGACCTACATTCAAATCCATGACCTTTTTTTCGACAATTTCTTTAGAAAGAAGACGGCCGATGATCTCAACTCTGCTTAGTAGCGGCTGCGATTTTATGCCTTGTAGTTCCATCAGTAAAGAGAAGTAATCGTATGGTGCTTTTGTAGATTCCGCAAATCTGTCGCCGTACTCAATATTGATTTCGGCGACTGCTCCTGCTCGGCTACCCTCGTCGTTTTCAATAAGTGACAGGTATCTGCCACCTAATGACAACTCAACACTGATTGGAGGTATTCCGAATCGGCGTCCGGATGTGGCACGTTTCTTCCATGCCGCTCCGGTGACAATTCGGTTGATTCCCTTCATGGGATCAACAAGGAACGCCGCCAGCTCGCGGCCAAAACGCTCGCCTCCGCTACTGCGGTCATCAAGGATAAGATCGGATGTGCGATAAAGCACTTCTCCAAGTGCAGCACCGCCTATTGGAGTGGCTATAATATCATTGGTCGAAGGATATTCCTTTTCCATGAACATCTCCCACATGGCGCTGCCTCCTATCGCAAACAATTCGGATTGCCAGAAATTGAATCCGTTACTTCGCCCGGCATTGAAAAATATAGAGCCATTGTAAGGATGGTCAAACATATTGGTGTGAAGATGGTCATCATCCCACTCAAAACCATGCTTGAAATTCTCCTTGATGGTATTCCATGAAATATAGGCATAATGACCTTTAAGGACATATCTGTCGAAAGCCCAAAGACCGATGTTGAACCCCACAGCCTCGGCTCCCGCTCGCCAAAATGCTTTATGTTCATGGAGACTAACATCAGCACTGTCAGGAAGGACTGGAGTTGCAACTATGTGTCGATATGGCTCATTTATATGTTCATATTCCATACCGTAGTCCTGTGGAACGACATTGCAGTTGGTGAGTCTACAATTGTCCGGGACTTTAGACATTTGCGGATAAGCCGCAAACGCAGATAAAGCCAACAGAAATATTGATGATATTATCTTAGAGTTTAACATATAGAGGAATCATTATTTTATAGTATTGTCATACTCAGAACATTGGTATAACTTACAAAGTTAGAAAGAGCAAATTGATTTGGCCTTAACAAATGTATAGACCATGAAGAATCGTCTATGAATGAACTGTGTACCTGGCTGTTATATTGCAAATTGATTTCGTTATTCCCTTTAGAAGATTTTGAAAGGATAAGCCTTAATCACTCTAATGTCGAGATTTTTAGCTAACTTTGTAGTCCCTTATGGCACAGTTCAACTCATATATCGACTTTTTGGATCTCACGGCAGCCACTGATTTTTGTCGTGAGAAGGGAACGCTGTGCCATTATAAGAAGGAAGAG
>CAJJOX010000246.1 GCA_905193485.1 uncultured Porphyromonadaceae bacterium
GTGGGGACGACTAGTGGTTGCGTGCCGACTGTCATGGCGGGGTCGCCTCCGGCGTTGACCGCCAGCAGGTTGGTGCAACGGCCGGTGGCTCCTCCGGGTTTCATTTCATCGAGGGGAATGGTGATGATGGTGTTTTTCTTATTCATATTGTCAAAGATTGTTTCGTGTCGACCGGCATGGTCGTCGGGGTTTGTCGGGCAAAGATAATGGGACGCATCCGTCGCTCGTGGCGAATCTGTTGCATAGCGATTTGACGGAATGCCATTTATTTTGTAATTTTGCGTTATATTACGGACGGAAGGCAGCGCCCATGCCGCGCCGTATTTGAAGATAATAAACAGAAACGACAAACCATATGGAAAAGAAATTCAAACGCACCCTGATAACCACGGCGTTGCCCTACGCCAACGGTCCGGTGCACATAGGCCATCTGGCCGGTGTGTATGTGCCAGCCGACATTTATGCCCGCTATCTCCGCCTCCGCGGCGACGAAGTGATAATGATCGGAGGCAGCGACGAACACGGAGTTCCGATCACCATCAAGGCCCGCAAGGAGGGCGTGACGCCACAGGATATCGTCGACCGCTACCACAAGATCATCAAGGATTCGATGGAAGAGCTCGGCGTGTCGTTCGACATCTATTCGCGCACTACGTCCGACATCCATCACCGTATGGCATCTGACTTCTTCCGCAAGCTCTACGACGACGGCCAGTTTGAGTGTCAGACGTCGTTGCAGCCCTACGACGAGCAGGCCGGCGAATTTCTGGCCGACCGCTATGTCGTCGGCACTTGCCCCCATTGCGGCAGCGACCGCGCCTATGGCGACCAATGCGAAGCCTGCGGCACCTCGCTCAACGCCACCGACCTTATCAATCCGCACTCGGCTCTCACCTCCGCGCCGGTGACCATGAAGGAAACCACCCATTGGTTCCTGCCGCTTAACCGCTGGGAAGAGAAGCTGCGTCAGTGGATTCTCGAAGGGCACAAGGAGTGGAAAACCAATGTCTACGGCCAGTGCAAATCGTGGCTCGACCTCGGCCTGCAGCCCCGCGCCGTGAGCCGCGACCTCAGCTGGGGTGTGCCGGTGCCTGTCGAAGGAGCCGAAGGCAAGGTGCTCTACGTGTGGTTTGACGCCCCTATCGGGTATATCTCCAACACCAAGGAGCTGCTTCCCGACTCATGGGAGAAGTGGTGGAAAGATCCTGAAACACGCGTGATCAATTTCATCGGCAAGGACAACATAGTGTTTCACTGCATCGTGTTCCCGGCCATGCTCATGGCCTATGGCGACGGCTTCCAGCTCCCCGACAACGTGCCGGCCAATGAATTCCTCAATCTCGAGGGCGACAAGATCTCGACATCGCGCAACTGGGCCGTGTGGCTCCATGAATACCTCCGCGATTTCCCCGGCAAGCAGGATGTGCTTCGCTACGTGCTCACGGCCAACGCTCCCGAAACCAAGGACAACGACTTTACGTGGGCCGATTTCCAGGCACGCAACAACAATGAACTCGTGGCCATACTCGGCAACTTTGTCAACCGCGCCATGGTGCTCACACACAAATATTTCGAAGGTCGTGTGCCTGCCGCCGGCGAGCTCCTCGACATCGATCGCGAGCTGCTCGACGCCATCGGCCGCGTGAAAGAATCATTGTCGGCCAATCTCGACACTTTCCATTTCCGTGAGGCTCTCAAAGACGCTATGGAACTGGCCCGCCTCGGCAACAGATATCTGCAGGAAACAGAGCCATGGAAGGTGGCGAAAACCGATATGCCACGCGTGGCCGCCATTCTTTCATGCGCCTTGCAGCTCTGCGCCAACATAGCCATTGCTTTCGAACCGTTCCTTCCGTTCATGTCAGACAGGCTTGCCGCAATGCTCGGGCTCAGGAAGATGACATGGGACGAGCTCGGACGCGCCGACCTTCTGGCTCCCGGCACGCAGCTGGGCCAACCCGAACTGCTCTTTGAGAAAATCGACAACGAGGCCATCGACGCCCAGCTTTCGCGTCTGGCACGCATAAAGGAGGAAAACAAGATCAAAAACTGGAAGCCTCAGCCTCAGGCCGCCGATGTCGACTTCGACACGTTCATGAAAGCCGATCTCCGCGTGGGCACTGTCGTGGAATGCGAGAAGGTGCCCAAGGCCGATAAGCTGCTGCGTTTCCTGATCGACGACGGTCTGGAACAGCGCACCATCGTGAGCGGCATCGCGAAATTTTATAAGCCCGAGGACCTTGTGGGCAAGCAGGTGTGCTTCATCGCCAATCTCCCGCCCCGCAAGCTAAAGGGCATCACTTCACAGGGCATGATACTGTCGGCTGAAAATGCCGACGGATCGCTTGTGGTCATAGGTCCGACAGCTCCCGTGACCCCCGGCGCCCAGGTGAAATGACCGCCGTGTCTGTCGCACAGCCGCCAAACAGCTCATTAAGTCAACCCATTAACCACTCAGCTTCATGTCGACACAGCCGCGCATACTGCTCATCTACACCGGAGGCACGATCGGTATGATCGAGAATCCCTCTACGGGGGTGCTCGAGCCGTTTGATTTCACCCATCTTATCGATAACGTGCCAAAAATAAAGATGCTCAACTATGTGATTGACAACATCTCGTTCGAACCGCCCATCGATTCGAGCGACATGAGTCCGGCTCACTGGGTCGACATAGCCCGCACGATCGAACAGAACTATGACCGCTACGACGGCTTTGTGGTGCTTCACGGCACCGACACGATGGCCTATACGGCTTCGGCGCTGTCGTTCATGCTCGAGCATCTGCGGAAACCGGTGATAGTCACCGGATCGCAGCTTCCTATCGGCGAGGTGCGCACCGACGGCGAGGAAAACCTCATCACGGCCGTGCAGATAGCCGCCGCCACCCCCCCCCCCGGGCCCCCCGCGCCCGGGGCCCCCGACCCCGCCGTGAGCGAGGGCAAATACGTCCTGACGGCGAACCTCCTCTCCGGCGAGGAGAACCTTGCTCTGCTGCGCGCGCTTGCGGTCGGCGACACGCTGACCGTCACCGTCCGCGCGGCGGACGAGGGCTGGAACGACGTGGACTACATGATCGGCGCGCTCTATCAGCTCGTGGAGAACGGCGTGGTCTGCAAGGGGCTTGAGGCCGGCGCCGCGCCGCGCACCGCCATCGGTCAAAAGGCCGACGGCAGCCTTGTGCTCTACACCATCGACGGCCGCCGGAAGGGGTACTCCATCGGCGC
>CAJJOX010000247.1 GCA_905193485.1 uncultured Porphyromonadaceae bacterium
CTCGACCACAAATTGCCGCTTCGGGCCAACAAGATGCTTTCACCTGACATACGAGCCGGTATTGCGATGTTACTTGCAGCCATGTCGGCAAAAGGAATCAGTGAAATAGGCAATATCAATCAGATAGACCGAGGATATGAGAGTATCGACAAACGTTTGAATGCTCTTGGAGCCTGCATAACACGACGTGACGATATTTGATGCTGTCAGGTGGGAATGACAATCATCGGAATGTCGGAATGGAAAAGGATTCTGTGAGCAATGCCGGGATTAAAAAGGCGTGCGAAAATATTCTTCTTCTTGTTGGGTACAGCGATAAGCTTCACCGGCATCTCACTCGTAATTCGTGAAAAATCTTCATCTATCGAGCTGATTGATAGCGTATCTATTGCAAAGTGGTGAGCAGGATAGTGTTCACGGCAATATGTCCCAAGCCTGTTGAGAGAGTCGGCATCGCTGTTGCCGTTCTGTTTTTTCCCGGGTATTCTCACAAGCACAACATTTAAATGCTTGATTGGGAGAATGTGAAATAATGCGTCAAGAGCAAGGATATCTTCCTGGTCGAAATTGCTGAAGAAAACGATATCGGTGATGTCGTCTACGTTATTTATGTTGACGGTGTCGGGAACCGTAAATACCGGGAAACGGCATGTGTCGAGTACTTCCGCAGTCACACTTCCTACGAGTTCACGTTCTTTAGTGTCAGCGCCTCTGGTTCCCATGACAATGAGAATCGGGATATGTTCTTTAGCATATTGTAAAATGCTTTCTTCCGGAATGCCCTCAATTATTTCCGTGGTGAATTTAGCTGCCGGAATGTTTCCGGATTTAATTTTTTCAAGAATCCGGTCTGTGAGCATTTTCATTTGATGTTCGGCACTCTTCGCAACAAAAACACGTTCATCAGCATCAATATTCTGTGAATCGAACGTCAGCATATCCGATAGCTGCATCCGATTTATATATGCTGGATCTACATATGAATGAAGCAACACGATCGTTGCATTGTGGATATTGGCAAGCCGAAAGGCAATATCGCAAGCGCGTTCCGAATAATCTGAAAAATCGACAGGCACGAGGATAAATGGTTTGTCTCCGTCGCAATTGGTTTTCGAGCCATCGAAAATTTCCTGATTTTCGATAATTCGCAATGCTATTGGCAAGTCTGATTCATGGATACGAACCCTTACTCCTGAGGCAATGACAGGATGTGTGAGATTGACATTCTGAAGCATCACCTCAAGACCTTCGCGTTCGAGAAGCGACTTTAATGCAGTCGCCCTGTCAAACGTATGAATCGCCACTGTAATAAAACGATCGTCCAAAATCAAAATGTTTTAAGTGCTTTTGTTTATGTGGAAAATACAAACACTGATAGACACATAAATAACTTTATAGCCTGTCGGACTGCAGACTAAAGGAGAGTAGAGGAGAGGAGAGGAGAATGAGTGTTCTTTAGTCTTTATCCTGATCTTTTATAATCTCAAGAGCCATATCATAAATCGTGGTGTCATCAAGCACGACAATACCGCCATCGGGACCCGGTTCGATGTGTACACCTACGTTTTTACCGAATTCATAGTTGCTGCCGCCAAAATAATTACGGACGGTCTGTACGGTTATATTTAGTTTATCGGCAATCTGGTGTGTGGCGCCATCGGGAAGGCTGTCTTTGATGCGACGGAGCTCATTGAAGGTGATAGTTTTAGCCATAATTTTAATATTAAAAATTAGTAAATGATATTAGAGTCAGTTGCTTTGTGCTATAAAAATAGACGTATATTTTCAGATTTGCAAATTTTGGATAGAAAAATTCTATTTAAGGTACTATTTTTTCAATATCTGAGTCGTTGATCCATGCTCTATGCTTGTCATCGACAGCCACCTCATGCCAAACTTGTGCTGTTGAATCCGCTGATTGTGACAGAGTGCGCAGGATCCTAACCTTGGTTCCTTCATGAAGCAGCATGGCTTCTTCCTCATGTGTGGACGGAGAACGGGGGACTGTGCTCAATATCGAGGTCTGAGCCGTGACGATGGCATAGCTGCTGTCGGTTGCAATAGTCTTGGCTCTGAATGAGAATACAATGGCAAAGATCGTGAGAAGCAATGTGATTATACCACCAAAAAATCCCACTTTCCGCAATATTACAGCAGATGCAAATACATAAAGAAGGGCGGCTCCGATCGTGAGTGAGAATAACGAGAGCGCGATCCAGGCCCAACAGTTGCTGCTCGTTGAATTGACGATGGAGTTGAAAGCGTTATATAGAAACGAACCGGCTTCACCTTTTTTATCAATGATACGAGCATTGACAAATTCGAGATTAGCTTTTGCATCGGCGTTTGACGGATCTATCCGGAGGGCACGCTCATAAGCGATAATTGATTGAGCGATATCACCACTTCGATATCGTGCATTGCCGATGTTGTAATAAAGATCAGATGATGTGCCTTCTATTTCCGCAGCCTGCATATAAAGACTACATGCTTCGGCATAGCGCTCAGCCCGGTAGGCTTTTTCTGCCCGATCGGTGAGCTCCGAGGCGGCGAGATTAAATATTGCCGCTGCAAGAGCGATTATTGACATTAGATATCGTTTCATTGGCGTGAATTATCTTCTTTGACAGTTTTCTTTTGAAGCCGGGCTTTTTCCATCTCGTTAATTGCCGATGAAGCTTCGGAATACACAGCCTCTAATTGTGATTGTGAGCCGGACGGAGTGTAACGTGCCATTTCACATTTATCAAGCAATTCGATGATCGAATCGCACATTTTTTCCGTAGCGCCTCGCTCCGACAGCTGGCGGGCTATTGTGTCACGCGACAAATCCGCGACAGGGATAGCGAGTTTGTCACTTAGATATCCCCATATGGCGCGAAGCGTTTCTTCGTAAAATTTTTCAGGATTATGAGTCACCATAAATTTATGGGCGACTTGCAGCCGGCGGCGTGCCACCTTGTTGGCTCTTGACTGGCGTAATCCGGTCACATCCGCGGCTCGGCGTCCCGATCTGACGGACAGCGCCAGTATTCCAATGAATATAGCTATCAAAAGTGCATATACTATCCAATACCAGCTATTATTAACGATAAAATTATGCGTTTTGGATAAATCGATATCGCCGGTCTTGATGAATAAAATGTCGGTATTTTTTGCCGATATATCTTGTTTTTCTCCACCACCGGAAGAAACGCCTTTCAACCCTTTCACT
>CAJJOX010000248.1 GCA_905193485.1 uncultured Porphyromonadaceae bacterium
ACGGCGGCTATCCGATCCTTTATTGGCAAAAGACTTTTGATGCCGACGATGTAAACGAGGTTGTCGAAAAAATCAACGACATCGGCGATGTAACGGCGGACAGCGGCGTTAAAATAAACGAGGCAAGAAACGCATATGACAATCTCGACGACGATTTAAAGCCGTACGTTTCAAATCTTGATGTGCTTTTGAACGCCGAAAAAGAGCTTTCCGAAATAATAAGCCTCAAAGAAGCCAAAAAGACAGCACTCGAGCAGCTCGAGAGCTACAAGGACGCTTCGGATTACACACTCAATCGTGAGGCATTTAACAAGGCTCTCGAAAAAGGTATGGCTGATATAAGTGCGGCGAAGAATAAGGACGAAGTGAATACCGCTTTGATAAAAGCCAAGGCGGCACTTGACGAAATTCCGACAGATTCGTCACTCGGTAGCAATGACAACGGAAATGTCAATGTACCGTCGGTACCGGGTACAGACGGGAATACGTCAAATTCCGGAAATACCGCCGATACGGATATTAAGGGCGTTTCAATTCCCAAAACAGGCAGAATCGGAAATGCGGCGGGGGGGGTTTTTTTTAATTTTTTTTCCTTTCCCCCCCCCCCCCGCTACAAAAAACCCCAGCCAAACCCGGCCGGCGACGTGGTCACCGCCATCAAGGCCCAGATCGAAACGCTTTCGGGAAACACCGCGTCACTCCCGCAAAAAGAACTCGCGATGAAGATTCTCGTGCATATCGTTGGTGACATGCACCAGCCGATGCACCTCGGACACGCCACTGATCTCGGAGGCAACCGTGTGAAAATGCGTTTTTTCAACCGTGACACCAACCTCCACTCGATATGGGACGGGAGCATACCCGAATCCGCCCATAAATGGAGCTACTCCGAATGGCAGCAACAGATCGACCGCGTAAGCCCCGAAGAAGAGGAATCGATCATCTACGGTTCCTTCGACGACTGGGCCAAGGAAACGCTGGCCATAGCAAATCTCATCTACAGCCGGATGGCTCCCGGATCAAACATATCCTACAATGAGGTGGCGGAATGGGCTCCCGCCGTCGAACTCCAGTTCCTGCGCGGAGGACTCCGCCTGGCCCACATCCTCAACACGATCTTCGATCCCGCCTACGCCTCCGCACATCAGGCTCCGTATACGCCCGCACAATAAGTGCGGTCATCACATAACGGACGATCCCCGCAACCGGTCTTTTGCAGACTTAAGTTGCGGGGATCTCCCTTTCAAACTAATTATGATGTCAATTTAAATCACGATATCACGCGCTTGGCGCCGATATATGCGCGGCTGTAATAACCTCCGTCAGGAAATTTCTGATAAGTGATGCCTTTCTTGGTCGATGCGTGGATGAAAGTGACGCTGCCGGTCGATTCGTCGACATCGACCACTATCCCTACATGCCCAACCTTCCCTCTGCCGGACCGGGGACTGGAGAAAAACATCAGGTCGCCGGCTCGCAGATCTTCCCGGGCCACTTTCGTGCCCTGATTATATTGCATTCTCGAGGTGCGCGGCAGATCGATGCCGCCATGACGGAACACATAGCCGGTAAATCCCGAGCAGTCAAATGATTTCGGACCCGTGGCGCCCCACACATATTTTCGGCCGAGGAAACGGGACGCATATTCCGTAAGCTCACGCGCCGCAGCTTCCGTCGGATCAATCCTGACAATCTCTTCCTGAAGTTCAGTGGTGTCGACGGCCACCACAAACGGTGCCGGTTCGGCAACTGCGTTAACCGGCTGATGGAGCGTTTTTGTACTGCCGAGATTCGCTGCACCGGCAGAAAATATTGAGGATATTACAATGGCTATCGCCGCAAATTTATTCATAGTATTTTAAGATTTTTAAATTGAAATGGTATTGGATTAAGGTATGGAAAATCGTTTCATCCGCAACGGCAACATCATCGCAATCATGCCGTTGTCATCTTTTTCCACTGCAAAGATACAACATTTTGAAGCCCGCGTCAACCCTCCTTGCCGGCAGCCACATCTATTTGGTTAACAAGCTTTAAATCCAGCATTACACAATCGGCACAAATTAACCACCGACGCATCACGTCAGATCTATCCCCCGATCCCACAGGTGGTTTGCATCGCCTGCCATACACAGCCGATTACAACATTTCACCCATTTTAACTGCGCGGTTCACACCTTTTAGCACACCGCTTCATGCACTCCTTTCCCGCCGGTCACACCGGGCCTAAACCAGCCCGAGCACCCGCTCCATGATCTCGGCGGCATCGGCGACACACCCATTGCAGTCACGCAACGGACATCCCGTGCCGACGCCTTTCAGATCGCGGCACACGGTGGCGCCATTTTTCTCGCGGAAAGCCGTGATGATATTCTTCATCGCCATACGCGCACGCACACGGTCATTGATCAAGGCACCCGTCACAACACCGGCGCCCACAAGCGCTCCGCATGTACCCTCCATCGTTCCCATGCCGGTGCCGAATGCCGACGTCACCGCCATCACAGTCTGCGCGTCAAGACCGGTGATATCGGCGTAAGTCACTGCCACTGATTGCGCGCAATTATATTTTCCGCTGCGCTTACGGTCCGCAGCCTGTTCGCTTCTTGATTCCATGATTGACTAACTTATAAACCTGTTTAACAACAATACACCTCCCGACCCTGCAAATACACCCGGCGGAGCAGCGGCGTCGCATAGGCATATGGCATGAATGCGAGCGACGGCAACCGGTCGGTAATAAAAAAGTTGGCGACCTTGCCCGGCGTTATCGAGCCGTAATCGCCGAGAGCGTCCATGGCGGCGGCGCCATTGGCCGTCACCGCATTCAGCGATTCCTCAGGCGTGAGCTTCAGTTTTATGCAGCCGAGCGACATCACCATGCGCATATTGCCCGACGGCGACGAACCCGGATTGTAATCCGACGCAAGCGCCAGAGCCGCGCCGGCATCGACAAGCTGTCGCGCCCGACCGTAAGGCATTCCCAGAAAGAACGAGGCGCCCGGGAGCACCGTGGCCACCGTCGATGAATCCTTCAGCAACGCTATCTCTTCATCGCCTATCCGCTCGAGATGGTCGACCGACAGTGCATTATGCGCCACCCCGGCCTGCACGCCTCCCGACACGGCAAGCTCGTTGGCGTGTATCTTCGGCCGCAGGCCATAGCGCGCCGATGCCTCAAGTATCCGCGCCGTCTGCTCC
>CAJJOX010000249.1 GCA_905193485.1 uncultured Porphyromonadaceae bacterium
GGCGGGAGGCGGGCGCGCGGCTAAAGGCCGAACTCGGGCGCGTGTGGCAGACCACCACGGCCGAGCCGGTGGTGGTGGCCGTGAAATCGCTTGATCCCGGTTATGACGAGGTGACCTTCGCCAATGATCTTTTCCAGCAGTGGAAAATAGGCAAGGCCGACAAGGACAACGGTTTGCTGCTGCTTATAGTCGGTGATACAAAACGCTACACCGTGCGGACCGGCCGCGGACTCGGCGGCATTCTTCCCGACGGACTTTGCGGCAGCATCATGCGCAAGGAAGCCGTGCCGCTCTATAAAAAAGGTGATCTCGACGGGGGTACGCTTGCCGCGGTAAAAGTGTTTGCCTCGATTATGGAAGATCCGGTCGCCGCCGACGAGATCCGCTCGAAATATGCCAATGACGCCCGCAGCGACAAGGAGGAGATGGATCCGTTCACATTCATGCTGATCGCCGGGGCGGCTGGCGGCGCGGGAGCGTTGATATGGGTGCTCTCAATAAGTACCGGCGGCCGACGTCGGCCGGAACTCGAGCGTTACCGCTCGCTGAACAATGCCATGCCGGTGTTGCTATTCCTGTCGTTTGCCTGTGTAGGCATGGCATTGCCGGCCTATCTGATATGCCGGATGAAAATGAAAAGCATCCGCGACCATGCCCGGGCCTGTCCCAACTGCGGTTATGCAATGCGCAAGCTCGACGAGGCCACGGATAACGATTATCTGACTCCGGCGCAGGATATGGAGGAACGCATCAATTCCGTCGACTATGACGTGTGGCTCTGCGACAATTGCGGTGAAAAAGACGTGATACCGTTTGTCAACCGCCGGTCGGCCTATACAGTATGCTCCCATTGCGGTGCCCGCACCTGCTATCCGGCGGGCAACCGCATACTGCGCCAGCCCACCGAACGGGCCGAGGGACAGGGTGTGCGCATCTATTCATGCCGCAATTGCGGAAAGGACACGTTCAGACCCTATACGATCGCCAAGCTTGCTTCGGCGGCTCCGGTCATCTTTATCCCCGGCGGCGGAGGCGGATTCGGCGGCGGGGGCGGAGGTTTTTCCGGAGGTAGTTTCGGCGGCGGGGGCACCTCAGGCGGCGGCGCTTCCGGCGGATGGTGATTGTGAACGCAAAAAGACTGTAGGACTGATTTATATTACACACGGATATGACTGAATTGCTTCAGCAATGGCATTTGCTCGGGCTCGTTATCGGAGCCGGCACGTTTATCGTTATCGGGTTGTTTCATCCGATTGTCATAAAATGCCACTATTATTTCGGCACCGGATGCTGGTGGTGGTTTCTTTTGCTCGGCCTTGCGGCGCTGACGGCGTCGGTGCTTGTTGCCGATGTGCTCGCATCGTCGCTTCTCGGAGTGCTCGCCTTCTCATCGTTCTGGACCATAGGCGAGATTTTCGAGCAGCAGAAGCGTGTGGACCGCGGATGGTTTCCCGCCAATCCGCGCCGCCGCAAGCGACCGTAGCACCGTCGGGTGCCGGAAATGAAAAACAGCCTCATGTGAGGCTGTCGTTTCAGATTCCGGTGTCGATGTCGTCGTATTTCTGGAACAGGAAATCATTGTAGGGGAAGCGTGTGAGATGCACCTGTTTCGCTTTTTCGTAGATTTTCTGTTTGAGTTCGTCGATGTTGATGCCTTTTTTTGCGGAAATGAACACTGCGTCATCGCCCATGCGGCTCATCCACGAGGCCTTGAGCTCTTCGAGAGGAATGTTTTCACGCGTGCGTGGCGTGAGGTCGTCGTCGGCTTTCGGGGTGTATCTGAATGCGTCGATCTTGTTGAACACCATGATCATCGGCTTGTCGGCGCCGTCGCACACTTCGGCAAGCGTGCGGTTGACCACTTCGATCTGTTCCTCGAAGTTCGGGTGGGAAATGTCGACCACGTGCACCAGTATGTCGGCGTCGCGCACTTCATCGAGAGTCGATTTAAACGACTCGACAAGATGAGTGGGGAGTTTACGGATGAAACCGACTGTGTCGGTGAGCAGAAAGGGGAGATTGTCGATGATGACCTTGCGCACCGTAGTGTCGAGAGTGGCGAAGAGTTTGTTTTCGGCAAATACATCGCTTTTGCTCAGCAGGTTCATGAGAGTCGATTTGCCTACGTTGGTATAACCCACGAGCGCCACACGGGTGAGTTTGCCCCGGTTTTTCCGTTGCATCGATTTCTGCCGGTCGATATCCTTAAGTTCGTTTTTCAGCCGTGCTATCTTGTCGAGGATTATCCGTCGGTCTGTTTCTATCTGTGTCTCGCCGGGACCTCGCATGCCGATGCCGCCGCGCTGGCGTTCGAGGTGGGTCCACATGCGTGTGAGTCGGGGAAGCAGATACTGGTATTGTGCCAGCTCTACCTGTGTCTTGGCGTTGGCTGTCTGTGCGCGTTTGGCAAATATGTCGAGGATGAGGCTTGTGCGGTCGAGAATCTTTATCTGAAGCTCGCGCTCGATGTTGGCCACCTGTTTGGATGATAGATCGTCGTCGAAGATGGCCATCCCGATTTCATTGTCTTCGACAAACTGCTTGATTTCGGCCAGCTTGCCTTTTCCTACGAATGTGCGTGAGTCAGGGGCGGCAAGTTTCTGGACAAACCGGCCTACAGTGACGGCTCCGGCCGTGTCGGCCAGGAATGCCAGTTCGTCGAGATATTCGTTGGCTTTGGATTCGTTCTGTGCAGGAGTGACGAGGCCGATGAGGACGGCGCGTTCGGATGCTTCTTTGTCGATGATGAGGTCTTTCATATTCAGGAATTTTTTCTATGTGGCCAGGGGAAAGTGCCGCGCACGTTGCGGGCTATGGCCAGTATGTTGCCTGCGGTGATGATCAGCATTATTGCGGCTCCCACGCCTGTCGAGATCCAGGGGGAGGTGCTTTCCACGCCAATTTCGGCTAAGGGAGCGCTCCAGATGTGGCGTGCGATCAGCATGGCGATAATGGCGCCTGCGAGCACCGCGCCGTTGATCACCGACACAATAATATAATAGTGCCGGGCCACGGCGCCGGGGCTGTAGCCGAGCATCATCAGCGAGCGCAGTTTGTCGCGGTTTTTCTGCAGGAGCAGATAGATGCTCAGCAGCAGTATGAAAAATGCCAGAAGGCTGATGACGACTCCTACGGCGATGACCACGGCGGGTTTTACCCACAGGAAGGAGGGGGGGGGGGCGGTGGTGGGTTT
>CAJJOX010000250.1 GCA_905193485.1 uncultured Porphyromonadaceae bacterium
CTGAGGGGCAGAGGCAGATCGGGAGTGCCGGGCTGCGCCTTTATCGCACCGTCGCGGAAACGCACCATGGAGTGCACGATCGATTGCGGATGAACAACGGCCTTGATATGCTCTGCCGGAATTCCGAAAAGCCATCTGGCCTCGATTATTTCAAATGCCTTGTTGATCATCGTTGCCGAATCGATAGTGATTTTAGCACCCATCGACCAATTAGGATGATTCAAGGCATCGGCCACCGTAACATAACGCAGACGCTGTGACGGAGTGTGCCGAAAAGGACCGCCCGAGGCTGTGATGATCAGCTCCTCCACATTTTTCGGATCTTCACCCTGAAGGCATTGGTATATCGCCGAGTGTTCGGAATCCACGGGATGTATTGTCGATTTTGACCGGCTAAGAAGCCTGGTGATCAACTCTCCGGCCACGACAAGGGTTTCTTTGTTGGCAAGGGCTATATGCTTGCCTGCACGGATAGCATGTATTGTCGGGGTCAGACCGGAATACCCTACGGTAGCCGTAAGTACGGTATCGACATCAGACCGTTCGGCGGCGCAAGCCACAGCATCATCTCCGGCCTGAACTTCTATACCGAACGGACTGAGTGCTTCCTTTACGCGGCCATACAGGCTCCCATCGGCAATAACGGCAAGAGCCGGCTTATAGCGCATCGCCTGCCTGACAAGCAGATCGGCGTTGCTATGTGCCGTAAGAACCTGCGCTTTGAACAGATCAGGATTCGCATCTATGATATCAAGTGTCTGAGTGCCTATTGAGCCGGTTGAGCCAAGCACTGCTATTTTTCTTGGTTGTGTCACTGTGAAGTCCTTAAAAAAGGGGTTATCATGGTGCAAAGATAGTGTTTTTACGCGGGATTCTCTTGTCGGAAGGCCTGTTTTTTTCTTATCCGCCTCCGGGCTACACCCGACTTTTTCTAAGGATAATATCCGATAATGCCTAAAACCTGTGATATCATAAACTCTAAGCATAAAAAAATCCCTCAAACTTAAAAACCTTTTTCACAACCTCATGTTATAAGTTTGTAAATGCATCGTTCCTTAACGATTCCGTTTCAACAAAGCCGTAATCTTCGACAACCGCATCACGATTTCAATTAAAATTCAAATATTATATTGTTTCATCAAAATGTTAAAGAGAATGAAAACTAATCTTTTACTTTCAATCGGTGCTGCCGGCGCCTTTGCACTTTTTGCCGGCAACACAGCACAAGCACAGGAAACGGTTGTGGTTGAAGAAACCGAAGTTATCACTACACAGACCGTAGAATGTAAGGATCATTATAGTTCGTCGTGGCGCGACAACTGGTTTATCCAGCTCGGCGCAGGCGTGCAGGTGCCTTTTGTTGAAAACGAACTTCCCGACGGAAGTGAAAAGCGCCACGCGACAGCCGTCTACAACGTTGGCTTCGGCCATTGGTTCAGCCCATATTTAGGCTTTCGCATTTCCGGTATGTATGGCAAAATGCGTTATGATTTCTACCAGAAAAATAAAGCCCAGATGCTAACGGCCAACGCCGACCTCATGTGGGATATGACAACCTCGATCTGCGGTGTCAACCCCAATCGTGTGTTCTCTTTCATTCCTTTTGTCGGTGTCGGCGGCACCCGCACATGGGATTTCAAAGGCTATGATGGCAACGACATGATGAAATATGACAAAGCTGTCCGCAAAGACAACTGGACCCTTCCGGTTTCCGTAGGTTTCCAGATCCGTCTGCGCCTGTGCAAATATGTCGACTTCTTCGCTGAAGCCCGCGCCCAGTTCTATGGCGACAACTTCAACAACTACGTACAGGGAGATCCCATCGAAGCCAACATCACCGCAATTGGCGGACTGAGCTTCAACATCGGCGGACGCAATTTCCAACGCTACAATCCATGCGACTATCTGGGCTATGTCAACCAGCTCAACAATCAGGTCAACGACCTCCGTGGCGAACTTGCAGCCACCGCAGCCGCACTTGCCGCAGCAAACGCTCAGCTCCCCTGCCCCGAAGCTACCGAAACTGTTGTCGAAGCCGGTCAGACCCCGATGCTCGCTTCTGTCCGCTTCCGCATCAATTCTTCGGAAATCAGCAACGAGGAAATGGTCAATGTCTACAACGTAGCCGAATACCTCAAAGCCAATCCCGAATCAACTGTCACCATCCAAGGCTACGCCGATAAAGACACCGGCACAGCCGAATACAACATGGCTCTCTCACAGCGCCGCGCCGAAGCAGTCAAAGCGGCTATCGAAGGCTACGGAGTCAAAGCCGATCGCCTCAAAATCAAAGCCAACGGAAGCGACACTCAACCCTACGGCGAAAACAACTGGAACCGCATCGTGATATTTACCCAGCCGTAACACGACATTTCAGGAATACGACATAGAAACTTAATCTGAAACTTATCTCTCACACCGACATCCCGACCACGAAATGGCCGGGATGTTTTTTTGTTGCGGGAGCAAGAAAAAATCGCGCATGAAATTTTGTCACATTACATAAATAACGTAAATTTGTGGTGGCCGCTGTCAATATCAGCGACACCATATCCATAACCTCAGACCAAATAATTTCATAACCCTCGCGCTAAGCGCGAATATAACCCCTTACGATAACATGGACAACAACAACGAACTCCTCAAAACAGTCACCGAGAAAGCCAAAGTGTGGCTCGGCGAAGGCTATGACGAAGAAACACGCGCCGAAGTGCGCCGAATGCTTGATGCCGACGACCACACCGAACTCATCGAATCATTCTATAAAGATCTCGAATTCGGCACCGGCGGACTTCGCGGCATCATGGGCGCCGGCTCCAACCGCATGAACATCTACACCGTAGGCGCAGCCACTCAGGGTCTTGCCAACTACCTCAAGGAAGCATTTGCCTCTCTGCCGGAAATTTCCGTTGTCGTAGGCCATGACGTGCGCAACAATTCACGCCGATTCGCTGAAATCGTTGCCGACATTTTCTCGGCCAATGGCATCAAAGTATATCTTTTCGACTCTTTCCGTCCCACACCCGAACTCTCTTTTGCAATCCGCAAACTCGGTTGCCAGAGCGGCGTCAACATCACCGCCTCG
>CAJJOX010000251.1 GCA_905193485.1 uncultured Porphyromonadaceae bacterium
TGGTGAGCAAACTGGCGTTGCGACGCGATGGCGCCCGCTTCGTGTTCGTGCAGGATATATTCACACTTCCCGAGCAGTTGCCTGTTGTGCGATCGGAGGTGACTGTGGTGTGCCTCGAAAACGGCCGGCTCACGCGTGGCGATGTGCTCGCCGAGGCGTTTGCCGAATATCTGTGATGCGCGGATCCGGCATGACGGCTTCCGCAGACAATATCCTTTTTAAGAAACCATGAACCATCACACCGATCTTGTCATAAGAATGGCTTTCGCATCGCTTCGCGGCATAAACCGCGTGCTGGCTGGCGAGCTGCTGTCGCGCACCGGCGAAGAACGCACATTTTTCGACATGTCGGAGCGGCAGCTTGCCTCGGTGATGGGGTTCGGAAGCCATCTATTCGACGCGGGCTATCGCGGCACCCTACTGGAGAAAGCCGCTGCGGAAAGTGATTTCGTGCAGTCGTCGGGCATACGCACGCTTTATTTTACGGATGCCGATTATCCCGTACGTCTTGCCGATGCCGATGATGCCCCGCTTATGCTGTTCACGCTCGGGAATCACGATTTTAATTCAGGCCGCACGGTCGGTGTAGTCGGCCCCCGTCATGCCACACCCTATGGAATAGATTTCGTGAACCGTCTTGTTTCCGGCCTGAGCACGGCGATGGCCGAACCCCTGACGACGGTAAGCGGTCTGGCCTTCGGGATCGATGCGGCGGCACATGCGGCGTCGCTAAAGGCGCAGGTGCCTACGGTCGGCGTTTTGGCTCACGGGCTGAACATGATATATCCGGCTCAGCATCGGTCGATGGCAGCCGATATAGTGCATCGCGGCGGGGCTCTGATTACCGAGTACGGCAGCCGTTCGCCGGTGCATAAGGGCAATTTCGTGGCACGCAACCGCATAGTGGCCGCGCTTTGCGACTGCCTGATCGTGGCCGAATCGGCTGAAAAAGGTGGCGCTTTGATCACCGCCCGTCTGGCATCGGGCTATAACCGCGATGTATTTGCGCTTCCCGGCCGCACTTCCGATCCATACAGCGCCGGATGCAACATGCTTATAAAACGCAATGTCGCGGCACTTGTGACGGATGCGTCAGATGTGATGGAGGCGATGAACTGGCCCGCGCGTCAGACCGACGGAGTGCAGCGAGAGCTTTTCGTGGAGCTGTCGGCCGAAGAACAGGCCGTGTCGGATTATCTGACCGAGCACGGCGAGGCGCAGGTCAATCAACTGGCCATAGCGTTGAATATGAATGCCGGCAGGATGGTGTCATTGCTCATCGATATGGAATTCAAGGGACTCGTGCTGGCGTTTCCCGGCGGTAAATACCGTCTGGCCTGACCCAACGGCCGCTATCGTTTGTTTTATTGATATACCAAAATTCAAAGCCATATGGAAAAGAAAAAAATAGCGCCATCGGAACTTATCATCAACTCCGACGGCTCAGTGTTTCATCTTCACCTGTTGCCCGAACAGCTCACAGACCGCATCATCCTCGTCGGTGATCCGGGACGAGTCGACATGGTAGCTTCGTTTTTCGACAGCAAGACCTTCGAGGTTTCGTCGCGTGAGTTCCACACTATCGGCGGCACATATCAGGGTAAGCCGATCATGTGTCTGAGCCATGGCATAGGCCCTGACAATATCGACATAGTGGTCAATGAACTCGATGCGTTAGCCAATATCGATTTCGCCACACGGGAGGTGCGCCCCGAACACCGCACGCTTCACATGGTGCGCATAGGCACGTCGGGGGCTCTTCAGCCCGAACTGAAACTCGGCACCCCGGTCATCGCTGAAAAAGCCATCGGTTTCGACGGCGTGCTCAACTATTATGCCGGCCGCAATTCGGTGGCGGATCTTGATTTCGAGCATGCCTTCTGCGATGCTGTCGGATGGAATCCGCTATGGGCCAAGCCATATGTCGTTGATGCCGACCCGCATCTGGTGGATCTTATAGGCCGTGATGACATGGTGCGCGGCAATACCATATCCGCTGTCGGTTTTTACGGCCCGCAGGGAAGAGAGTTGCGTCTGCCGCTGGCCAACCCCGACCTCAACCGCCGCATTGAGGAATTCCGTCACGCGGGACGCAAGGTCACCAACTATGAAATGGAATCGGCTCCGCTTCAGGGACTGTCGCGCCTTATGGGTCACAAGGCAATGACCGTGTGCTCGATCATCGCCAACCGTATGCGTCAGGACGCCACTCCCAACTATAAAACGGCCATCCGCGATCTTATCGGCACGGTGCTCGACCGAATCTGACCATGACGCCGTGGCCACGCACCATCAGAATTTATGCCGCGCCGCTTCAGGGCTACACCGAAGCCCCGTGGCGGCGCGCCCATGCTATGGCGTTTGGCGGAATCGATGCCTATTTCACGCCGTTTCTACGGGTGGAGTCGGGCGTTGTGCGCCGCCGTGACATGCGTGACGCATTCCCGGAGTCGGGCGATGCACCCAATGTAGTGCTCCAGGCCATTTTTGCCGATGACAAAGAGTTGCGTGTCATTGTCGATGCCGCGACGGCAGCCGGTTGCCGACGGCTCGATCTCAATATGGGGTGCCCGTTTCCGCCACAGTGTCGACGCGGGAGGGGCGCGGCAGTGATCGCACGTCGCGAGACCTTGCGTTCAGTGGCAAGGCTCGTGGAAGAGAAGGCGGATGTGTCGTTTTCGGTCAAGATGCGTCTTGGTCTTGACGATGTGGGGCAATGGCGCGAGGCGCTCGCGGTGCTGAATACCATACCGCTGCATCACATCACGGTGCATCCCCGCATTGCCCGCCAGCAATATTCCGGCGAGCTTTATCTCGATGAATTCGGCGAATTTCTCGAACGAAGCAGCCATCCGGTGGTCTTTAACGGCGATCTGACGACCGCAGAGGGTATCGACGACGTCATATCACGTTATCCCGGCATTTATGGCGTGATGGCAGGCCGCGGTTTGCTCGGGCATCCTTCACTGGCCATGGAATGGCGCAAGGGGGAGCCGGCCGATGAAGAAACTTTGCTCCGGGGGGTGGCCCGCATGCATGCGGCGGTGTCGGCTTTTTACAAATCAACGCTGTGCGGCGACGGC
>CAJJOX010000252.1 GCA_905193485.1 uncultured Porphyromonadaceae bacterium
AATGCCGAGCAATCGATGCCGTCGCGATCGTTGCCTCCATAACGGTAGGAGGTGCCTATCCACGAATCAGCCTCGCGAAGCAGCGCCTCGGTAGGTTTCGACATGTTCCGCGACAGATCGAGATGCTCCGGGATCACCGCCGGACGATGGGTCGACGACTTTCCCTGACCGCTGCCGCCTGAGCGTGACGCTGTCGCGCTGCGCGATGTGCCGCACGATGTCAGACCCGACATCGCAGTGAGCATCAGTGCTATTACAAATATTATTCCGGACGCTTTCTTCATTGCTCTTTGCAAGTTCATCGACAAAAATAGCCATTTTTATGACAATATTTCCTATGATTGTCAGTTTTTTTGCACGTTTATTCACGCTTTTCGGTGAAAAAAGATAAATTTTTAACGGTTGCGTATTAAATCACATTAAATAATGACCCCGATACAAGAAAACATTAAAGATTGCACTATTTTTGCAACGGATAAAAACCGACAATCCATCAATCATCATTATACACACTCCCAACACATTCACATCTTATGAAACTTCATGTAATCATAGCCCTGGCAACGGGCATTCTCACTTCCGGATCAATGGCCGCACAATCCGACGCGCGACTTTTCAATGTGGCAGCCCGCAACGTCCAGAACGCGGATTTCACCACAGCCGCCGAATCGACCATCAACGGCGTGGTGGCCATCAAAAACTACGCCACCGTGAGCTACAGCTCCGGTTTTCCGGGGTTCAACGATCCGTTTTTTGAATATTTCTTCGGCGACGGAAGCGGATCGGGACAGATGCGCCGTCCTCGCCGCGGCGAAGACAAGGAGCAGGAACGGGGCTTCGGATCCGGCGTCATTGTCACCAAAGACGGCTACATCATCACCAACAACCATGTGGTCGAAGGCGCCGAACGCCTCGAAGTGGTGCTTAACGACAACCGCACATTCAACGCCACCCTCATCGGCACCGACCCCATGACCGATCTCGCGCTCGTTAAAATCGACGCCGACGACCTACCCGTCATCCCCATGGGCGACAGCGACGACCTTAAAATCGGCGAATGGGTGCTTGCCGTAGGCAATCCGTTCGGGCTCACATCCACCGTCACCGCCGGCATCGTCAGCGCCAAGGCACGCCGCATCTCCGGCGCCAACAGCAACGGACGCCTCGACATCGAAAGTTTCATCCAGACCGACGCCGCTGTCAACCCCGGCAACTCGGGCGGAGCCCTGGTCAACCTTAAAGGCGAGCTCGTCGGCATAAACTCAGCCATCTACTCCCAGACAGGATCCTACTCGGGCTATTCGTTTGCAATCCCCACTTCGATCGTCCGCAAAGTCACCGACGACCTGATGAAATTCCGTGTAGTGCAGCGTGCCGTCCTCGGCATCACATTCACCGAGCTCAATGCCAAACTGGCATCCGAACACGGCATCTCGACATCCGAAGGTCTTCTCGTAAACGCCGTCACCGACCGCAGTTCGGCAAAAGAAGCCGGCATCGAGCCGGGCGACGTCATCACAGCCATCAACGGCACCCCCACCCTCCACGCTCCACAGCTCATGGAACAGCTCAGCCGTTTCAGCCCCGGTGAAAAGATCAAGCTCACCTACCTCCGCGACAACAAATCCTACACCGTCAACGTGACCCTCTACAATAGCGCGGGCAACACCACCATCGCCGCCGCCAAAAGCATGGCCGACCTCGGCTGCGCTTTCAAGGCCATCAAGGACGACGTTAAGAAACAGCTCGGCATCAGCAACGGCATCCAGGTGGCCGGACTGAAAAACGGCCCGTTCAAGGACGCCGGAGTGAAAGACGGATTCATTGTGCTCGAAGTCAACGGACGCCGCATAACATCTGTCGACGACATGGAAAAAGCCTACAATGCCGTCACCGCGCCCGACGCCGGCGACAATGTGATGTTCATCACCGGCATTTATCAGACCGGCAAAAAAGCCTACTACGCCGTCGATCTCGCACAATAGCCCTGACTGTCACCGCATAACGGAACCCGCATTCCTTACGGAGCGCGGGTTCCGCATTTTCCGCGACCCCGACCTCCAAGCGTCTGCCGACATATCCCACATGGATTTTGTCAATATGCAATAAATGATTAATTTTGTGGCCGTGATTCCCCGTTTTGGGAAGTCAGCCAATAAAACGACATCATATCCGCAGAGAAATGAAAGTGTTACGCACAGTCAATGAGTTGCGTGAAGCCATGGAGCATCATCGCAGCCTGCGACACACGATAGGCCTCGTGCCCACAATGGGTGCACTGCACCAAGGTCACCTCTCGCTTGTCAAACGTGCCCGACGGGACAACGACATAGTGGTGACAAGCGTGTTTGTCAACCCCACACAATTCAACAACCCCGACGATCTGCGCACTTATCCGCGCACTGAAGAAGCCGACTGCCGCCTGCTCGATGAAGCGGGCGTCGACTATGCCTTCATCCCGACAGTCGAAGAAATATATCCCGAACCGGACACCCGGCAGTTTGACCTCGGACCGGTGGCCGAAGTGATGGAAGGCGCCATGCGCCCGGGTCATTTCAACGGCGTAGCTCAGATCGTAAGCAAACTGTTTGCCATGGTGCAGCCGACTCGCGCCTATTTCGGCGAGAAAGACTATCAGCAGATCGCTGTCATACGGCGCATGGTCGAGATCGAAGGATTCGACCTTGAAATCGTGGCTTGCCCCATCATGCGCCACGATGACGGACTGGCCATGTCGAGCCGCAACGTGCGCCTGACGCCTGTGCAACGCGCCATCGCACCCGCCATCCACCGCACGCTCGTCGAAAGCCTGTCGCTAAAACCTTCGCGCTCCGTCGATGAAGTGAAACGTTTCGTCACAGAAACCATCGACGCACTGCCGCAGTTGCGCACCGAATATTACGAAATTGTCGACGCCCGCACCATGCAACCCATTAATGACTGGAAGCAGGCAGAAACAGCCGTCGGATGCGTCACCGTCTATTGCGGCGACGTCAGATTGATCGACAACATAACATATCGCCCATGATACAAGTGCAGATGCTCAAGTCGAAGATCCACCGTGTCACC
>CAJJOX010000253.1 GCA_905193485.1 uncultured Porphyromonadaceae bacterium
AGAATCATGATGATGCCGCCGATATCCTTCAGGATGTCTTCCTGAAGGCTTGGCAGTCGATCGACCAGTTCCGCGGCGCAGCAAAACTTTCCACATGGCTCCACAAGATAGCCATCAACGAAAGCCTGACATTCCTTGACAGACTGAAACGCCGCAACAACGTCGACATCGACGACCCCGATTCAAAACTCGCCGCCGCCATCGAAGCCGACACCAACATCGACGGCGACCGGCTGTCGCTCCAATTCCGAAAAGCCATCGCGACACTGCCCGAAAAACAACGGCTCGTTTTCAACATGCGGTATTTCGACGAAATGCCCTACGAACAGATCTCCAACATCCTCGGCACATCGCAGGGAGCGCTAAAGGCATCCTACCATCTTGCCGTGAAAAAAATTGAAAGATATTTTCAAAACATTGATTAAACCCGCCGCCGATAAAACAGTCAAACAAACGAAACACTTCTGATATCCCAATGGAGCAAAAACACGATATATTAGACAAAATGGCGGGAAGAAACGCCGGGATGACTGTGCCCGACGACTTCTTCACCACTTTTAATGCCCGCATGACCGCTTCGCTCCCCACACAGGATTGGGAGAAACAAGACTCCGGCACAAAACCCAACGTATTGCCACGCTCTCGCTGGCAGCGCATACACCCCTATGTCTATCTTGCCGCTATGTTCATGGGGATATGGTGCATGATGAAAATGTTCGACATGATGAAACCAGCATCACAGCCCCCCATTTCCGAAAACGCCGTTCTCATGAGTGCAATCGACAACGACGCTTTCTATTATGACTATTGCATCCCCGACATATCCGACGACGAACTTTACGACGAACTTTACGACCAGGGCTTCGACCCGGCTTCAATCGATGAATAACATTCAATGCCCCATGAAACGTCTATTTGCATCAACACTCATTCTTCTCCTTGCCGTAATTTCAGTCACGGCACAAGACAACGCACAGAAACGCCATCAATGGATGAGAGAAATGCAGAAAGCCAAACAGGAGTTCATGGCAAAAGAACTCAACCTCACAGACCAGCAGAACGAACAACTCAATGCCATCATCCTCGAGATGGACAACGAACTCGACAAACTGCGCCGCGAAACCAGGGCAATGGGAAAAGCTGTCGAATCAAAAACCGACGCCACTGACCTCGAATACGAAAAAGCCGCCGAAGCCATGTTTGAGCACAAAGGCAAAGAAGCTGAAATCGAGATGCGCTACTACAAGAAAATAGCGAAAATACTCACTCCGCGTCAGCTCTACCTTTACAAAAAAGCGGAACACAAATGGATGAAAAAACTCATGAAGCACCGTAAAAAATAATCATAACGACCTGACCGCACTCAAACAAGTGGCGGCTCTGCAAGTTATATCGTCGGAACGTTGTACCTGTCGCCTCAACGACCTACACGTCCCGACGCTTTTTTCCAACCATAAGTCATCACCCTTTTAAACAAATATTCAGCACGAGCATCATGAAACCGCAACGCATTGTATCAATTCTTGCTTTTGTATTTGCCGTATGGCTTAATGCAACAGCTGTGAACAGCAAACCGACACCACCCGACTTTGCCTTTCCCAAAAAAGTCGCAGAACAATCCCGGCATAAAATCGACAAGGCCATCGATGCCGGTAACGACATTGAGGTCCTGCGTGCACTCATGGATTTTGCTCTCGCGCAAAACAGCATCTCGCAACAGAATCTGCCTGAAGTGCTCGACATATTTTTGACGGTCGCTCCAAAACTCCGCTCCGAAAGCGCCATGTCGACTCTTTATTTGCTCAAAGCCACCATATACAACGAAATCTACACGTCAGATAAATGGAACTACGACCGACGGTCACTGCCCCTCGCACCTTTGCCGGCCGACTATACTGAATGGAGCGGCGCGCAATTCCGTAGCGTCATCTCACAACTTTGCGACAGCGCCATGATGGCGGCGTCCGAGCTCCAGCGCACTCCCATCGGCGACTACAACAGCATAATAGTGGCCGACCGACAGACATCTGTCTACTTCCCCACCCTTTTCGACTTTATCGCTTACAAGACTATCGAATTGCGGCACGGCCTGTCTGAATTCTCCAACACCCTTAGCATCCTGCTCCTGTCACCCTATCGTACATTCATCGTCACTCCCGTATACTGCCCCGCAGCTCCCGAGGCTGCAAAAATTCTCGACACATACGCACTGCTTCTGCGCTTTCACGTCAATGACGCGGCTCCGCTAATTTACAACGATCTGGCTCGCCTGCAATTCACGTTCAACAATCTCTACTCAACCATGTCGGCCGATGCTGAAGGCCAATATCGCCGTCTGCTCCTTGATCTCTACAACCAATACTCCTCTTCCCAATACAGCGGCGACATTCTGTTGGCTCTCCCCGCCAGCGACGACCCGCAATGGCATAAGACACTCTACGGCCTGCAAAGCGATTTCATTGCCCGCCACCCGTCATACGCACGCATCACCTGCATCCGAAACTCCATGGCTACGATCCTTCAGCCGTCGGTAAACGTCAGCTCCGGCTACACGGTCGCTCCCGGCAAGGATTTACCCGTCACCATCTCCGGCAACAATATCAATGCCCTGTCGCTTAAACTCTACCGTTTACCCGCTTCCACAAAAGCGCCGGAAAGTTACTTCGACTACGACAACATCGCAAAAGCCACCTTGATCCGAAACCTCGACTTAAAGTTTGACGGAGAAGCCCCCTTCTCTTTTAAAAAGGAAATATCGATCAATATTCCCGATCAAGGTATCTACGTCATTGTGCCCGACTTCAAAGGACGTAGAAAAGACTATTCGCCGAGCCTTCCCACAATTCTATGCACCGACATAGCCCTTGGCAAGATCGCTTCAACCGAATCTACACTGTTCGTCGTCAATGCTGTCGACGGTGCTCCACAAAAGGGAGCCGATATCTATCGATTTACATATCCTAATCGAAATACGACTCGGCTCGGTGCGACCGACAGCGACGGCTTCTTCAAAATAACGCTTGACAAAC
>CAJJOX010000254.1 GCA_905193485.1 uncultured Porphyromonadaceae bacterium
CCCGCTTCATCGAAAAGACAGCCCGCACGCTGGGCGACGAAAACCTGAGGCTGATACGCGGCGACGCGTTCCGCTTCCTTGCCGGCGCCGCGCCCGCGAGCTTCGACATCGTGTTCGCCGACCCACCCTACGATATGACCGATTTCGACCGTGTCGCCGCCACGGTCATCGACCGTGGCATAGTCAGCCCCGGAGGCATCTTCATCCTCGAGCACTCACGCGTCCGCGACTATTCCTCACTCCCCGGCTTCCACAGCCGGCGCGTCTACGGAAGTGTTAACTTTTCAATATTTCTGTCCCCTGACGTCAACGAGGCCTGACGGTAGCGTCCATGTCACTTTTTTTCACTACATTTGCCCCGATGAACGCTCCGCGCAAAATAACATTCTCCCAATGGTGCCGCCGCTATCTCGCCAACTTCAACCTGATAGCCATCGCCGCCGTGCTCAGCTACATCCTTTTCTTCACCGACACCTCCATCGGCGCGACATATACCTATGAGAAGGAGATCTCACGCCTTGAGCGTGAGAAACAGGCATGGACCGACACCCTCGCCTTCTACAACGACCTCAACGACCGCCTCGACGGCGACAAAGAGATGATCGAGCGCGTGGGTCGCGAGCACTATCTCATGAAGCGCCCCCACGAAGACGTGTTCGTCGTCGAATAACCCCTCCAACAACAACCCGATGCAACCCGACAAACAAAAAAACAACCCGGCCGCCGACTTCATCCTGCCGTCATCACCCTGGCTCTGGATAATGAACATCGGCCTGCTGCTCATAGTGGCCGCCACTGCCCTCCCGCTGTTTCATGTGACCGGCGACACTTTCCGATGGATATTCTCGGCAGGCGCACTGCTGGCTCTCACCGGACGCATATGCGCCCCGGCCTACAAAGGAACCATAGTGAGGGTCAAACGCCTCGCGCGCATCGAAGTGTGGGCATGCATAGTGCTGTGCGCCGGCGCATTCTTCATGTGGTATGACCGCCAGTCAACCGACTGGCTTGCCTTCACCCTCGCCGGCGGCGTCCTCGAGGTCTACGTATCGCTGATGATACCCCGCACCCTCGCCAAAGAGCAACGCCAACGCCGCTCAAACACCGGCCAATGACGACGTAAAAAAGATAAAAAAACCGAAAAGGGCACTTAAAATCAGGCCAAACAGCATCTTATTCTCTAAGAATTACTAAATTTGCGCCCGAATGGCAACCTATCTCACCATCGATCAAGGCAACTCCGCCGCCAAAATGGCATTGTGGAGCGATGACACCATGCAGGAAATGCACATCGAAACGCATCTCACCCCCGATGCCATAGCGCGTTTCCTTAACGGGCACGCTCCTGTCGACGCCGCTATCTACTGCTCGGTGGCCTCCCGCGGCACCGACGTCGTGGCCGCCATCTCCTCGCTTGCCCGCAAAACGGTGCGCCTTTCCGGCGAAACTCCGCTCCCCATAGCCATCGACTACGGCACGCCGGGATCGCTCGGAGCCGACCGCATAGCCGCCGCCGTCGGCGCCCATGCCACAGTCCCCGACACGCCGCTGCTCGTGGTCGACGCCGGAACGGCAGTGACCTACGACGCCGTCACTGCCGACGGGCGTTTCATCGGCGGAAACATCGCGCCCGGCATGAACATGAGGCTCGAAGCGCTTCACCGGTTCACCGCACGTCTGCCGCGCGTCGCCGTGCCGCGCGAGATTCCCGACGGGCCTTTTATGGGACACGACACCGCATCGGCCATGATCCTTGGCGCCGTCTACGGCATCGTAGGCAGCATATCCTATTACAAATCACATCTCCCGGCCGGCACAAAAGTGGTCATGACAGGCGGTTGGGCCGACCAGCTAAGCCGGCTCTGCGACTTCGACGTCATCGTCAATCCACACCTCGTCAGCACCGGACTCAACAGAATATTGATCTACAATGAAAATAAGTAACCGTCTATCACTCCTTGCAGCCGCCGCACTGCTCACCGTCAGCGCCGGCGCACAGATCAACTCACCCTACTCCAAATTCGGCTACGGCCTGCTCAACGACAATGCCACGGCCTCGCAGCGCCAGATGGGAGGCGTGGGCTACGCCATGCGTTCCGGACGCCAGATCAATGTCATGAACCCCGCCTCCTATGCAGGAGCCGACACGCTCACGTTTCTTTTCGACATGGGTGTCGACTTCACCACCGTCAGCATGAAAGACGCCGGATCGGGCGACATCCCAGCGTCGTCATTCAACACTCAGGGTGGCGGCCTCGACTATATCACCATGCAGGTGCCCATCGGACGCCGCATGGGAGCCTCGCTCGGCATACTCCCATTCTCGTCGGTGGGCTACTCGTTCGGATCCGAAATCGCCAACGGCGTCAACTCGCGACAGGGTTCGGGCGGCATCAACCAGCTATACCTCGGCTACGCCGCACGCCTCTTCAAGGGGTTCAGCGTCGGCGCCAACTTCTCTTACCTTTTCGGCACTACAGTCAACGACGTCTACATCACCACCGACAACGGCTCGACATCGCTCTTCGAACAGGTGATGCAGGTCCGCGACTGGCGTGTGCAGTTCGGCGTCCAGTATGCCTTTGACATCAACCCCGACAACACCATCTCCGCCGGCCTTGTCTACTCCCCGGGCAAAACGCTCCTCGGCCATGCGAGAGTCACAAAATACGACGTCGACCAGGACACGGCGCCCGACACCATCGGCTATTCAAAGCTCCGCAACCACGCCTCGCTCCCCGACACCTGGGGCGCCGGCCTCAGCTACCGCTGGCAGAAACGCCTGCTTGTCGAAGCCGACTTCACCTATCAGCCCTGGTCCGGCGTGAAAACGCTCAAAATGCCCAACTTCGAGTCGACACGGTTCGCCGACCGATGGCAGATCGGCCTCGGAGCAGAATTCACCCCCGCCGTCCGCGGATCCTACTTCAAGCGCGTCACCTACCGCGCCGGCGGGTTTTTCAACCCCCACTACACAATTGTAG
>CAJJOX010000255.1 GCA_905193485.1 uncultured Porphyromonadaceae bacterium
TCCTATGATACGGTCGAAGAACGTTTCGGGTCATGCCGCATTATACCCGTAGTGACGGTGAATCCGATGATAGAAACAGTAACGGGTCCAGTCAATACAGGTGTTTTCACGCAGCTGCCTACACAATCAGATATAGGTCTGACAATAAAAAGTGCCGACGGCCGCTTCTCAAACACCTGGCCGTCGCTGACCGAATATCCGGTGGATGAACCGTTTCGCCCCGGCGCATATCTCGTCGAGGCGTTCAGTGGCTCGCCCGACAAGGAAGGTTTTGACTGTCCGTATTTCTATGGCTCATGTTCTGTTAATCTTGAGGGTGGTACGACGAAAAACGTTGAGATTGAATGCAATCCGTCCAATACCGGATTCGTGATTGATTTCGAGGATCGTCCGGGAAATACCATTCGGGATATAAGTGCTACGATTCATTCGGCCGGTGGCAGATATGTCGTTTATCCCGAGAATGAAACGCGCACGGCTTTCGTCAATCCCGGCGCGGTGTCGTTGTTTCTTGATGTGACTACAAATGACGGGTCGCATGCCGAGTTTCTTGCCGCGACGGTCAGCAACGCCCTTGCTGGAAGGCTTTATGAGGTTGACATCGCATGCGATGTCGCGCAAAATGGCGATCCACGTATCACCGTTTCCTTCGATGACCGGATATCCGCCGATGATAGAGTCATAACGCTTACCCGGACATTCCTTTCGGCCGAGGCTCCGAAAATTTCCGTGTCGGGATTCGAAGAATCGGCGCCTGTCGTGATTACCGAAGGCGACCGTCCTTCCACGCCGGTCGTTTTCGAGATAGAAGGATGTGGCGGCGGTAGGGTGATATTGACCACAAAGGCTCGGTCGCTTTTATCGCGTGGCTGGCCTGAGGAGATCGATCTCGCGTCGGCCGATAGCGAAACGACCATGCTTATGCAGTCGCTCGGGCTTAAAATCGACGAGTCGTCAACCGGCCATATGACGGTTGATCTCACTGATGTTTTGCCAAATCTCCGTGTCGATGATCCTGTCGACGCGTTTTATGTTTCGGCTGTCAGCGTTCTGGGAAAGATGTCGGGTCCGTTGTCACTCGATGTCGATGTGCGTGAAGCCGGTCTTTCTGTGATTTCCGTATCGGATATTCTTTTGGGCTTGAATATCGGCCAGATGCACATCATTGCACGCGGTGATGATGTCGCCGAAAATATCGGTGTGGAGGTTAAGACCGGAACAGGATGGCAGAAGGCGGAAATATTGGCTGTTGATCCGATTGACGGACATGAAGGTGAGTGGACGGTGCGTTTTCGTGTGCCGTCGATGGCCGTGTCTTCGGCCGATGTGCGGCTTATTTATTGCGGAGATGAGCGTGTGCGCTCCACTATCCGGTTTGTTTCGCCTGAATTTACCATCGATGCCGATCCATTTGCCCGCTATGCTGCTGTAAGAATATCTGCTGCCGAAACCGGTATGATCGAAACGATCACATCGATGGCCAATATATATGTCGATGGTCAGAAGCAGGTGCTTATGCGTCGTGATCCGGAAAACGGAATTATCCTGCTTGGTGGTCTTAATGAACATACACGATATTCGCTGTCGGCTACTTTATACGAGAATCCCACGGAGCAGTCGCAGTTTTGTCCGTCCGTCAATATAGAAACTGAAAGATGTCTGGCGGTTCCGAACGGCAGCTTCGAGGATGTCCGCGACGGAGTGAAATATAAGAATCTGCCGGCCGGAGGTAGATATTCTCAAAATATCGTCGACATATTCAATTGCCAGAACTATGCATCCTACGATTATTTCGTGCCAAAGCAATGGGCTAATACGAATGCCAAGACGTTTTGCCAACAGGCGACCAATCATAACACATGGTATATGCAGCCTTCGGTTTTTTCAATCACTGATGCATCGGCCGGTGCCTATGCGGTTTCGGTCGTAAGCACATCATGGGATCTTGACGGCTCTGCTATCGCTGATTATCGTCAGACAGGTCAGCCGTATACATCATATAGCCTCAATATACCCGATATAGCCCATCGGGCGGCCGGAAAAGTTTTTCTTGGCGAATACGGATTCGATCCGGCGACAGGGCAGGAGGTTTATGTTGAAGGTGTATCGTTTTCATCGCGTCCGACATCGCTTAACGGCTATTACCGATATTTGCCGTGCGTCAGTGACCAGAGCGACAAAGGACTCGTGGTCGTTGAGTTGCTGGCACAACGCGATGGTTCGGATGTAGTCGTGTCGCGCGGAGTCGGTCAGCTGTCGGTGGCTACCGGTTACACGGCGTTTAGCATTCCGTTGTCTTACAGCCATTTCGGGCTCAAGCCAACGAAGCTTAAAATAATGCTTTCTTCATCGATTCATGTCGGGTCGATAGCAGAGGAATCTGCTGCGATTGTTACGTTTTCCGATCCCGTGACGTCGACTTCGCTCGGCGGAAGCTTGCAAATTGACGACCTGACTTTCTCGTATTGACGCAAATCGATATAACAATAAACGCATATCACAACATCACTTAGCATAACAACATGAGTAAAATTTCGAGATTAATGGCGCTTTTGTCACTTGCGGTTGCCGCTGCTTCTCCCGTCGCGATGGCTCAGGAGCATTTTAAGCGTGATCTGCAACAAGTGTCATTCATTCCCAAGGGACAGTGGATAACGGGAGTCAGTGTCGGATACTCCCAAAGCAGTCAGGACAATTATCAGTTTTTCGTTTTTGAAAAAGTGAATGGCGACACCTATTCATTCAAGGTGACGCCAATGGCGCTTTATACATTCAAGGATAACATGGCCGTCGGTCTGAAGTTCGGTTATGAACGCAGTAAGGCGGGACTTGATGCCGGTAGTCTTATTCTCGACTCTGAAACGACATTCGATGCCGACCATGTGAATACGATCCAGTCAAATTATTTCGCTACCGCGGCATTTCGAAACTATATATCGTTTGGCGACAACCGCCGTATCGGACT
>CAJJOX010000256.1 GCA_905193485.1 uncultured Porphyromonadaceae bacterium
CCGAATTTATTTAATTTTTAACCCCGTCCATTTTTTAGTGGACAGTAGTGATATCTAATTTATCATTAACCAAAACCAAATTTTTATGAAGGCAAAGGTAACAAGCCTGTTATTCTGCTTCATGATGCTGCCTATGCTGGCTTTCGCGGCTCAGTTTAAGGTGACAGGTATCGTGACGGATAACAGCGGCGAGCCTCTGATTGGTGTGTCGGTTCTCGTGAAAGGCACAAAGGTCGGGACTCAGACTAACATTGATGGTGAATTCTCCATTAATGCTGCCGAAGGTGATGTGTTGACGTTCAACTACATCGGCTATCACCCTCAGGAAATTACAGTTACGGGTCAGGCACCTCTCGAAGTGGTGCTTCAGGAAGACTCGAAAACCCTTGACGAAGTGGTTGTGACCGCTCTCGGCATCAAGCGCGAGCAGAAATCACTTTCCTACAATGTACAGCAGGTCAAGGGTGATGCTCTCACCACTAACAAGGACGCCAACTTCGTCAACTCGCTGGCGGGTAAGGTGGCCGGTGTCAACATCAATGCATCTTCGTCGGGTACCGGCGGTATTTCCAAGGTTGTGATGCGTGGTACGAAATCCATCATGCAGTCGTCCAACGCTCTCTACGTCGTTGACGGCATGCCGATGCGTGCCGCACGCTCCGATGGCGGTGCCGGTGCTTACGATTCCAGCGGTGCCACCGAACCTATCGCCGACCTCAACCCCGACGATATCGAATCCATGTCGGTGCTGACCGGTGCTGCCGCAGCCGCCCTTTATGGCTCTGACGCCGCTAACGGTGCCATTGTCATCACAACCAAGAAAGGTCAGGCAGGCAAGACCAAAATCACCGTGGGATCCAATCTCGAATGGAGCCGCGCTTTTGTCCTCCCCCGCTTCCAGAACCGTTACGGCGCAGGCCAGAACGGCGTCCTCGACCCCGTATCGTCATATAGCTGGGGCGCTGTTATGACGCCTTACAACAACTATGGCTACGATGTCGCCAGCGATTATCTTCAGACCGGATTCGTCGCCACAAACTCGGTGACATTCTCTACCGGTACGGAAAAGAACCAGACCTACGCTTCTGTAGCCGCCGTCAACTCCAAAGGCATCGTGCCCAACGACCGCTACGACCGTTACAACTTCAATTTCCGCAACACTTCGAAGTTCCTCAACGACAAGATGACACTTGATCTCAACGCGAGCTACATCTATCAGTCCGACCGCAACATGATCAACCAGGGCTCGTATATGAACCCGATCGTGGGCGCATATCTCTTCCCCCGTGGCAACGACTGGAGCGAAGTGCGTGCTTATGAGGTTTATGATCCTTCCCGCAAGATCTCGACTCAAAACTGGCGTTACGGAGCTTACAACCTCACCGTGCAGAACCCCTACTGGGTCAACTACCGCAACCTCCGCGAAAGCTACAAAGACCGCTATATGCTGGGTGCCCAGCTTTCTTATCAGGTGCTTCCCTACCTGAATCTCAGCGGACGTGTGCGCATCGACAATTCCTACACGAAATCCACCGACAAACGCTATGCAGGCACTATCGGCAACCTTTCCGACAACTCCTCGCGCGGTTACTACGGTGAAACCAACTACAAGGAAAAACAGATCTATGCCGATTTCCTCGCAAGCTTCCAGAAAGATCTCAGCGAAGACTGGAATCTTCAGGCCAACTTCGGCGGATCTATCTCCGATATGCGTTTTGACGCCATCGACAACCGCGGCGGCATACCCGACGGTTCCGAGAACTTCCCCGGTCAGGACGCGTTGCTCACCAACTTCTTCTCGATCAACAACATCTCGAGAAACGCCACCAAGACTTGGGAAATGTGGCACGAACAGACACAGTCGCTCTATTTAAGCGCCGATCTCGGATTCAAACAGACCTACTATCTGACCCTCACTGGCCGTAACGACTGGCCTTCGGCTCTCGCAGGTCCCAACTCGAAATCATCGTCGTTCTTCTATCCGTCGGCCGGTATCTCCGTGCTCATGACCCAGATGTTTGCCGATGCAGGCATCGACATTCCGCAGGAATATCTCTCGTTCTGGAAGATCCGTGCTTCATGGGCTTCTGTAGGTACGGCTTTCCAGCGTTACATCGCAAACCCGCGCTATGAATGGAGAAACGGCACATGGTCAGTACTCACACAGTATCCTGTCGACAATCTTCAGCCCGAACGCACCAAGTCGTGGGAAGTCGGTATGAATTTCCGTTTCCTCAAGGATTTCACATTCGACGCCACATGGTATCAGGCCGACACCTACAATCAGACCTTCAACCCCAACGTTCCCGTGGGCAAATATTCCAAGATCTACATCCAGACCGGTAACATCCGCAACTGGGGTATGGAATTCGCCCTTGGCTACGACCACACATGGGGTGATTTCAACTGGACATCCAACATGACCTATTCGTTCAACAAAAACAAAATCGTTGAACTCGGCCGTAATGCCTACAACCCTGTGACCGGCGAAAAACTTTCGATCGATCAGCTTGTCATGACTGACACACAGGTCGGCGCCACCCGCTTCATCCTCCGCGAAGGCGGCACAATGGGCGATCTCTACTCGGTGCTTGATCTTCAGCGTGACTCCAACGGCAATATCTATGTTGATCCCGCAGGCAATGTTTCGACGGTTTCTGTAGCCGATCAGCCTATCAAACTCGGCTCTGTCCTTCCTAAAGGCAATCTCGCATGGAACAACTCTTTCCGCTGGAAAAACCTTTCGGCAAGCTTCATGATCTCGGCTCGCTTCGGCGGCATCGTCTACTCGCGCACACAGGCCGTCCTCGACTACTACGGTGTTTCTGAAGCTACCGGCAATGCCCGCGACAACGGTTTCGTTTCCGTGAACGGAGGTGATCAGCTCAACCCCGAACAATGGTACGGCCTTATCGCCGGCGGTGAAACAGTTCCGCAGTTCTCCACCTACTCGGCCACCAAC
>CAJJOX010000257.1 GCA_905193485.1 uncultured Porphyromonadaceae bacterium
GGGGGGGGGGGGGGGGAGGGCCCCCGCCGTAATCGCCGGTGATGGCCTGTTTCACGGTGCGTGCCAACAATCCGGCACCCTCTTTGTCGGGATGGATGCCGTCGGGCATGAGGTTCTGACGGTGACGGAGCGGGTCGTCGAAGTCAATGAGTTCGGCGCCGGCACCAAGAGCCACCTGACGGATGGTTTGGCGTATTTCGTCGCGCCACTGCCGCGTGCCGGAGCGAAACCGGTAGTGCTGAGCTCCGATCGGGGTGAGATTGGCGATGATGATGCGCACCTCAGGGTTCACCTGGCGGAGCGTGTCTGTCAAGGCGAGATAGTCGGTTATGAATTCATCGCCGTAGTGAGGCCAGTTGCGAGGATCAGTGTCGTTGACGCCGAGATGAATCACGGCGATATCGGGCCGGAAGTCGATGGCGTTCCGCCATTCGGGCTGGGCGGTGTAGGGGCGGTGTCCGTGGCGCAGCAGTGTAGCGCCCGAACGTCCGAAATTCCCAACCTTATATCCATCGCCGAGCAGTTGCTGAAGTTGCGCGGGATAGCTCTGTGTGGCCGGATCGTCGAGAAGATAGCCATAGGTGATGCTGTTCCCGATGCATGCCACACGCACCGGTTCTCCACCGGACACAAACAATGCCGCAAACAGCAGCATCGGCAGCAGTATGAGGCGTTTCATGCTTTTTTGAAGCTTTTTGTTGAATTAGAGTCGGTTTGTCAGTATCTCATCGATCAGCATCGATGATTTGATGAGCATGCGCGGTATGTGGAACGGACCTTTGAACAGATTGCCTTTGGCCGGTTGCGCCACGCTGCCGTCGCGGTGCAGATAGCCGAACCATTCGCCATAGGCCGGGTCGGGCAGATGCTCGAAGGTCCACTCGTTGACCATCCGGTGCAGTTGCAGATACCGTTCGTCGCCCGTGGCCTCATAGGCATAAAGCGTGGCGATGATGCCTTCGGTCTGTGGCCACCAGAATTTCATGTCCTGTGAATAATCTTGCGCAGGGAAGCCTTTGCAGTCGCGGAAGTTGATGATTCCGCCAAAATCATTGTCCCAGCCCCACTTCCAGCTCCAGTTGAAAATCCGGAGCGCCATGTCGGTGAGGTCGCGGTCCCATCCGCGGTGTTTCGCTTCCTCGAGCAGAAACCACGATGTCTCTATGCAGTGGCCCGGGTTGATGACACGGCCGGCAAGCGTATCGATGAGTTCGCCGTCGGGTCCCACTGTTTCGAGCAGCGCTTCGAATTCGGGGTGCATGAACAGTTTGAGCTCTTTGATCGAGCGTTCGATCTGCCGGTCGAGTACGGGATCGGAGATGGCACGGCGCACGCATGCCGCTGTGTTGATCAGTATCATCGTGATCGAATGGCCGCGGCCGGGCTGTGTCGGAAGATATTTCGGCTCGAGAATACCGGGAGTGTCAATGAATCGCATCGTTTCCTTAAACAATTGAAGAGAGCGTTCGGCCCATCGTTTGTCGCCTGTCGCTATGGCATATTCGCTCATGGCTATCGTGGCGAAACATTCTGAAAACACATAGCGGCGTTTGCGGAGCGGACGGCCGTCGGCTGTCACTTCGAAATACATGCGGCCGTCGCTGTCAAAACAATATTTTTCGATAAAATCCAGACAGTTGCGCGCCATTTCGAGATACTCCGGTTTGCGCTCGATGTTGTTGTAGGCCATCGCATAGACATATGCGCACCGACCTTGAAACCACACCGATTTTGTCGGATCCATCAGCTTGCCGGAGCGGTCGACGCACGTATAGACGCCGCCATGTTCCCGGTCCAGTCCATGTTCAAGCCAGAATGGCAATATGTTTTCGGTCAGCTCTTTGAGGTAGCGGTTCTGCCAGTTGGCAAGATAACCGCGGGGATTGGATAGCGACATAGGGTCAGAATTTATTGCAGCGGTTGAAAAAATCTATGGCTTCGAGCTCGGCTTTCATGGCGGCTTCCTCTTCGTCGGTCATGTTCTGGAACGGAACGCGGTTCGGGCCGAGATCCAGACCGATCAGTTTCATTATCCTTTTGCCGCCGACGATGTTGCCGCGATAGTGGCAGATTACGTTGATCACATCCTGTGAATAATTCTGATGCTCGCGGGCGGCCTCGATGTCGCCGCGTTTCCATGCCTCGATGATCGATGTCAGTTCACGGCCGTTATAGTTGGTGGTGCCTCCGATGCCTCCGCGTGCGCCTCCCATGGCCAGGCATGGGAGGATCGTTTCATCCTGTCCGTGCAGCATATCGAACTTTCCTCCGCCGTACAGCCGGCACTGATTGTATTCATAAAGGCTCTCGAATGTATATTTGATGCCGGCGAAGTTGGGTACGCGGCCGTCGATCTCTTGCAGAAATTTCACCATCGGAAGATATGCGCCGTTGAATGCCGGGATGTGGTAATAGTAAAACGGCAGTCCGGGAGCGCCGGAAGCTATCTCTTCCACATATTTCACCAATTCTTCCACGCGATTGATCTTGGGGAAAGGCGGAGCCATCGCGCCGATGCCCCACGCCCCGGTCTCGGCGGCATGACGTGCGAGTTCACGGCTCGAACGGGCACAGCAACTGCCCACATGCACTATCACCTTGAATCCCTCGGGAGCGGCTTTCACCCACGTTTCCGCCAAACGGCGCCGTTCATCGTCGGTAAGCATATATCCTTCACCCGACGAGCCGTTGATAAACACTCCTTTAAGACCGTTTTTAGCAAGCATGGCCGCATAGGCCGGTATCGGTTCGAGATTAATGTCGCCGTTGGCATAAAACGGCGTGAAAGGGGCGTCGATAAGCCCTTCGATTTTTTCAAATGTCATGATTGTCAGCTGTTTTGCAGAGTTTGATTCCATGGTCGCGCGGTGTGGCATTGACTGCCGCACCGCCTTCATCTGCAAATATACGAATAAGTCGAGCGCAAAACCAAA
>CAJJOX010000258.1 GCA_905193485.1 uncultured Porphyromonadaceae bacterium
GACCCCGAGATTACAAATCACGTGCTCTGGCCAACTGAGCTAAAGAGGCGGGTCTTGCTTTTCGCCGTAGGTTGCGGCCTTAAAAGCGATGCAAAGGTAGAACATTTTTTTTATTCCGCAAAATATTCGATTATTTTTTTTGAGCCATTGAATGCGTCTCTTTTATTAAAAAATACTTTGAAAATTAAAAATCCATGACCCTCAGATGGTTAAAGGTGGCTATTAATGCAATCTAAGGGTTGTTCATGAATATCCCAAAGATTGAATCTGAATAAATGTTGCTTATTCAGGCGTTTACCAAGTAATGTCAAATTTAAATGACAGAGCCGCGCGATTCTGCTGAAATAAACAAGACATTCAGGCAGTTTTGTTGCGAAAAATGATTATTTTTGTGGCGGCGACATTCCGGTGTCGCCGCCAATATCATATAGCACAAATCGCAACGTATTATGAAAGAAGATATTCAGGCCCGGATAGGGCAATTGCGCGACACGATGCGTCAGGCCGGGATCGATGCCGTGATTATTCCCCAGACCGATCCGCATCAAAGTGAATATATCGCCTCCCATTGGCAGGTGCGCCGTTGGCTGTCGGGCTTTACCGGCTCGGCCGGCGATCTGGTGGTGACACAGGCCGAGGCCTATGTCTGGGCTGACTCGCGTTATTGGATTCAGTCCGCTCTCCAGCTTAATGGCACAGGCATTGGCGTGATGTATGACGGTAAACCCGAAACGCCTGCCATTGTCGATTATCTCTGCTCGGTTCTTCCGGCCGGCTCCACGGTGGGTATCGACGGTATGCTCTTCAGCGGCGATGCGGCGGGAGGTATGCGCTTGGCGTTTGCCCGTCACGGTATTGAATTGCGGGTTGATTTCGATCCGGTTGACCAGATCTGGACCGATCGCCCCGCTATGCCGAAAGATGAGGCTTTTGTCCACGATGTGAAGTATGCCGGCGAGGATGCCGCTTCCAAGATCGAGCGGGTGCTCGCCGAAACACGTGCGCAGGGAGCCGATGCTCTGTTTGTGTCGGATCTCGCTGAAATCGCGTGGATTCTGAACATCCGTTCCAGCGACGTCCATTGCAATCCCGTGGTGTCGTCGTTTCTCTATCTCGCCCCGAAAGGCACCACTTTGTTTATGGATAAGGATAAGATGACTCCCGAACTGGCTTCTCATCTTGTGGCCAATGGCGTCAGCGTGCGTTCCTATGGCGAGGTCGGCGAATTCATTGCCGCCATTCCGTCGTCAGAGCGTGTGCTGATTAATCCGGCACGCACAGCCGTTGCCATCGTGTCGATGCTCGGCGATCGTGCGGTGACAGGACTTTCGCCTATCGCACTGATGAAGGCTGTGAAAAACGATGTGCAGATTGCCGGATTCCGCGAAGCCATGGTGCGCGACGGTGTCGCTTTAGTGAAGATGTATATGGAAGTAGAGCGGCGTCTTGCTTCGGGCCAGACGGTGACGGAAATAGATGCCGATAACCTGTCGACATCATTCCGCAGCCAGAATCCCGAATATTTCGACAAAAGTTTTGAAAGCGCGTCGGCTTATGGACCCAACGGCGCGATAGTGCATTATGAAGCTGACGAATCATCGAATGCGGTGCTCTCGACCGACAGCCTCTATCTCTTCGATTCCGGCGTCAACTACATCGACGGCACGACCGACATCACACGCACTGTTTCGTTCGGTACTCCGACGGCCGCGCAGCGCCACGATTTCACCCTTGTGATGAAAGGTCACATCGCTATTGCCACCGCCGTCTATCCTGTCGGCACGCGGGGCGCCCAGCTCGACGCTCTCGCCCGAATCAATCTTTGGAAAGAGGGATTGAGTTATCTCCACGGCACCGGCCACGGGGTAGGGCATTTCCTCAACGTTCACGAAGGCCCGCAGAGCATACGTCTTAACGACACAATGGCGCCGCTGATGCCGGGCATGATCACATCCAACGAGCCGGGGCTCTATCGTGAGGGCGAATATGGCATACGGTGCGAAAACCTTGTGCTCACGACTGATGCATTCACCACTGATTTCGGGCACTTCCTCAAATTCGAGACTCTGACACTCTTCCCGTTCGATATCAAACTTTTCGAAACAGCCATCATGACCGACGAAGAGATTGACTGGGTTAACAGATATCATGCCGAAGTGTGTGAACGTCTGCTTCCGCATCTAAACGCCGAAGAGCAGGAATGGCTCATCGCAAAGACGGCACAGCTGACACGATAGACAGATTGTAGACAACCCCATATATATAAATGCGTGACGATGCCCGCATCGTCCTTTCAGCTTAGACAATGGCACTCATTAAACCGCTTCGGGGTTTCACCCCGATGATAGGCAAGGATTGTTTCCTGGCCGATAACGCCACCATCATCGGCGACGTGGTGATGGGCGACGAATGCAGCGTGTGGTTCAACACCGTCCTGCGTGGCGACGTCAACTCGATCCGCATCGGCGACCGTGTCAACATTCAGGACGGAACCGTCCTGCACACGCTTTATCAGAAATCGACCATCGAAATAGGCAACGATGTGTCGATAGGACATAATGTCACCCTTCACGGATGCAAGATCCACGATCTGGCGCTCATCGGCATGGGCGCCGTGGTGATGGATGATGCCGAAGTGGGTGAAGGCGCGCTGGTGGCAGCCGGATCGGTGGTGCTCTCACGCACCAAGATCGGTCCCAACGAACTGTGGGGCGGCGCTCCCGCCAAATTCATAAAAATGGTCGATCCGACAACGTCTGCCGAACTCAATCGCAAGATAGCCCGCAACTATCTCATGTATTCCAAATGGTATGACTGACAACTGTTAAAATAATCCGGCGGCAATCGCAATAAAGCGTGTTGCCGCCGGATTTTTATGATATCGGACTTTCATTTCCGACGCTTCCGCGCGCTTCACCTTTTGGC
>CAJJOX010000259.1 GCA_905193485.1 uncultured Porphyromonadaceae bacterium
CTCAACAATTTACAAATATGTTATAAAACATATTTTTAACTTTCGTTAACTGTCGGGGTGCGATTCAGGATGCAAATTTTGGAATAACGGCGCAGAAACGGATTCCATCTCTATTATGCAGGCGAAACCTCTTACGCGGGCAGCACGAGGCATTGATGAGAAAATGTAGATAAGTAAATTCGGCCGGAAGACAAATGTCGGAATAAAATTCGTAATTTTGGCAATGACTATCCCCACTTCGGGTCAATGACCGCAATCACGGCAGGCATTCCACATACATAACATATATAGAATATAAGATTAAACCATACGCATGATTCCATTTACGCATCTTCACGTACACTCGCAATATTCGCTTCTTGACGGGCAAGCCGCAGTGACCGATCTCGTCGACAAAGCTTTGGCCGACGGAATGCCGGGTATTGCCCTGACCGACCATGGCAATATGTTCGGAATTAAAGAAATATATAATTACATCAACGGCGGAGCGCTGAAGGGCTACAAGAAAAAACTCGAAAAAGCACAAAAAGCAGGCGACGAGGCCAAGGCAGCCAAGATACAGGGATGGATCGACCGGCTGAAGAACAAGGACTTCCAGCTTATAATAGGCTGTGAAATGTATGTGGCGAACACGACACTCGACCGTCAGACCGACAAGCGCGACACCGGACGACACCTCATCGTTCTGGCAAAGAATAAGACCGGATATAAAAACCTGATAAAACTTGTATCGAAAGCATGGACCGAGGGGTTCTACTCTCATCCGCGAACCGACAAGACCGAGCTTGCAGCCCACAAAGAGGGGCTAATCATTGCCTCAGCCTGTCTGGGCGGCGAGATTCCACAGCTGCTGATGCGTGGCATGGATGACGAAGCCGACAAACAAGTGAAATGGTGGAAAGACACATTCGGCGACGACTACTATATCGAGCTGCAACGACACCGCACCGACAAGCCCGGCGGAAACCAAAACGTGTATGAAGAGCAACAGAAAGTGAACCCAAAGCTGATTGCCCTGGCGCGGAAATACGGCATCAAACTGATATGCACCAACGACAGCCACTTCGTCAATGAAGAAGATGCCGAAGCTCACGACCGCCTGATATGCGTAAGCACAAACAGCTATCTCTCCGACCCGAACCGGATGCGCTACACCAAACAGGAATGGCTCAAGACACAGCAAGAGATGAACGAACTCTTCGCCGACATTCCGGAAGCGCTCGAAAATACCGGCGAGATCGTGGGCAAAATCGAAAACTATACAATCGACCACGGCCCAATCATGCCAAACTTCGAGATACCGGCGGATTTCGGCACGGAAGAGGAATATCGCACCCGACTGACCGAAGAAGATCTCTTCAACGAATTCACCCGGGACGAAAACGGCAATGTGGTGCTCAGCCGGGAAGAAGCCGAAGCGAAAATCAAAAAGCTGGGGGGCTACGACAAGCTCTACCGCATCAAATTCGAAGCCGACTATCTTGCCAAACTCGCCTACGAAGGTGCCGCGCGACGCTACGGCGACCCACTGAGCGACGAAATGAAAGAGCGGATAAAATTCGAGCTACACATAATGAAGACTATGGGTTTTCCCGGCTACTTCCTCATCGTGCAGGATTTCATCAACGCCGCTCGCGAGAAACTCGGCGTGAGCGTCGGACCGGGACGTGGCTCGGCGGCAGGAAGCTGCGTAGCCTATTGTCTCGGCATCACACAGATCGACCCGGTGAAATACGATCTGCTGTTTGAACGCTTTCTTAATCCCGACCGCATCTCTTTGCCTGATATAGACATCGACTTCGACGACGACGGCCGCGCCGACGTGCTCCGCTACGTCACCCAGAAATATGGCGAAGAGAAGGTGGCCCACATCATCACCTACGGCACCATGGCCGCAAAATCGGCCATCAAAGACGTAGCCCGCATCGAACAGCTGCCACTGAGCGAAAGCGACCGCCTCACGAAACTCATACCCAAACGCATGCCGACAGTCGACGGCAAAGAACTCAAACCGACGCTTGACAACTGCTACAATTACGTGCAGGAGTTCAAGCCCGAGCTCAACTCGCCCAATGAACTGATTGTCGAAACGCTCAAATTTGCCAAAGCGCTTGAAGGAACCGTCCGCAACACCGGCGTCCATGCATGCGGGGTCATCATTTGCCGCGACGACATCACCGACTGGGTGCCGGTGAGCACAGCCGTCGACAAAGCCTCCGACTCGAAAGAGAAAATCATCGTCACCCAATACGAGGGGCGCGTGATCGAAGAAACCGGCTTGATAAAAATGGACTTCTTAGGGCTGAAAACACTCTCGATCATCAAAGAAGCCGTAGCCAACATCAAGCGCACTCGCGGAATCGACATCGACATGGAAAAGATACCCATCGACGACCCAAAGACATATAAACTCTACTGCGAAGGGCATACGACAGGCACATTCCAGTTCGAGTCGGCCGGAATGCAGAAATATCTGCGCGAGCTTCAGCCATCGACGTTCGAGGATCTCATCGCCATGAACGCACTCTATCGCCCGGGGCCAATGGACTATATCCCCGATTTCATTGCGCGAAAACACGGTCGGGAGCCTATTGTCTATGACATTCCGGTGATGGAAAAATATCTCAAGGACACCTACGGCGTGACCGTCTATCAGGAACAGGTGATGTTGCTGTCGCGTCTGCTCGCCAACTTCACACGAGGCCAAAGCGACACACTGCGCAAAGCCATGGGCAAAAAGATGATCGAAAAGATGAATGAGCTTAAAGCCCTTTTCCTTGAAGGCGGCCAGAAAAACGGACATGACCCGGAAGTGCTAAAAAAAATATGGGCCGACTGGGAGAAATTCGCCTCCTACGCGTTCAACAAGTCGCACGCCACGTGCTACTCGTGGGTGGCCTACCAGACAGCCTAC